>JAJYQZ010000234.1 GCA_021794335.1 bacterium | reverse complement strand
CTGCCTTATCCCATCTTGGCGGCTCATTAGGTATAAAAGGAACGACTAATTTGGAAAAAGTGGGTTTTGTTCTTGCATTGGAAACCTTTCCGCCTACCCATATCGAAAGTCCGTCATTCTCGGCATCAGCTATCGGCATTGCGGGACATACGGTATAACAGCTTCCGCAAAACACGCACGTTTCCTCGTTGACTCTGACCGACTTCTTGTCGCCGACCATTTCGGGTCTTATAGAATTTGTCGGACATGAGGCAATCGTGCTGGGAACTTCGCAAAGATTAACAAGCCTTTCGTGATTAATTTTCGGAGGTTTTCTATGAGTTCCCAATATAGCTATATCGGACGAAGCAACCGAACCGCACATATTTAAACAGCATGCAAATGCTATTCTGACTTTTGAAGGAAGCTTATCTTCGACAAAATATTCATATAGTTCGTCCATTACCGACTTTACCACGCCGGATGCATCGCTTGCAGATGTATGGCAGTGGACCCAGCCCTGGGTATGAACTATATTTGCAACAACATTGCCGATACCGCCGACATTATAGCCTAATTTTTCAAGATCTTTTTTTAAAGGTTCGATATTTTTTTCATTTTCTAATAAAAATTCGACATTATTTCTTGTGGTAAATCTTAGATATCCTCCGCAATATTTATCCGCCATATCGCTTATGTCGCGAACAAAACTGCTGCTGACTAATCTTGGCGAACCCATTCTTACGGTATATAGCTTATCTCCATTTTCTGCGACATGCACCATAGTACCCGGATCCAATATCTCGTGATATGCCCATTTGCCGTAATTTTTTTTAATCATGGGGGACAGATAATCATGATAATCATGAGGACCCACATCAGTTATTCTTTTTTTCTTGACCTCTTCCGGCATAAAAACCTCCAAATTTATATATGGCAACTTTAATTAATAAAATTAAATTAAAAAAATAAGCATAAATAATTATTCTGCGCCCGCTTCTTCGTCTTTAAACTTTATAAAAGGATTGCTTCTGGGTTCCCTGACCATATCGATTGTCGGTTCGAGTCCTATTCCTTCGAGGAAGGTGACAAGCCCGACCCTTGCAATAAGTTCGCCTATTCTTTCCCTGCTGACGCCGTATTCATCCCAGAATTCCCACATATTGCTTATTAATCCTTTAAGCCATTCATAGTCGTTTTTGCTGTCTTCATGAACATCGTAGAAAGGGATGAGCATCATGCCCATTCTGGGACCGGTAACCAGCGGAGCTTTCGCTCCTATTAAAATCGATAAGCCTTTCTGATCTCCTGATTTAAGAGCCTTAGGCATCTCGTTTATACAATGCATACATTTGACGCAGTTAGAATCGTCTATAACAAGATTTTCTCCTTCAAACCACATACATTTTGTCGGACATTTATCTAACACATATTTCTGGACGTTAAATTTTTTAACGTAATTTTTTACTTCACCCTGATTTATTTTTATATTATCCTGCCATGTTCCGATAAATGCCAAATCCGATCTTGACGCCGCCGCGACGCAATCGTTTGCGCATCCCGAAAATTTCAATTTAAATTTATAATTGAATGACGGCCTGTGCAATTCATCCTGATAAGCTTGCGTTATATCGTAGCAAACCTGAAGAGTATCGTAGTTTGCAAATTCGCATCTTGCAGGCCCTACGCAACATGACGGAGTACGAAGATCCGAGCCGCTGCCGCCAAGGTCGAATCCTAATTCTGCGCTTTTTTGAAAGAGCTCTTCCGCATCGGCTTGCGCAAGACCCAATATCTGAATATCGCCGGTTGACCCGTGAAAATTAAAAAGCCCGCCGGCATGCTGGTCTGCTATATCAGCCAATTTTCTCAAAACATCGGAATTATAAAAAAAACCCGAAGTCTGGTTTAGCCTGATTGAGTGGCATTCCTTAACGCCCGGATATTTTTCAGGAAACTCCGAGAATCTTCCTACCATTCCGGCGCCGTATCCCCTAACGCCCGCCATGCCTCCGTGTTTCCAGTGGGTAATTTTATCCCTGTAAGATTCTTCGACCTGCCCTAAAAGATCTTCCGTTCTTTCGCTCTTTTCGGCCGCCCTTTCCATTTCTCTAACAAAACTGATCCACTTCCCCTTTTTAAGTTCGTCAAGAAGCGGAGTTTCATGTTTTTTACCCATAAAACCTCCTTTAAAAAAAATTAAAAAGACATTTAAAAAAACGCTAACTTAAATAATTCTTACTTAATTAATTAAGATTAGTCTTAACAAAGCGACATGCGCCTGCCGCATATAAAACGCTGAGGTGCGAGGCTTTTTGCCTTGTAGGTTAATGAACTAAATGTATTATTTCCTTATAATCTTTTTACTCCTATATTGTCAAGAAAAAAATTCTTTATGTATAAAAAAAATTAACATCATTTTATTTTATTTTTAAAAAATCTTTTTTAACTTCTTTTTTATTTTCTTTTACAAAAGATACCCAGTTTTTAAACCATTTAGGTGCGGAAGGAGAAAATATGTGCGTATAACTTGCGATCATATTTTTATAAATAATGCCGTCGCTTGCTCCGTTTACCCCAAATCCTTTTTTCACATTAAAGACAAAATCCATGTTATCCGAAGGCGGCGTTTCTAAAAACGAATGATGGAACTCGTGCCCTTTAATAAATTTAATCTTATTAAACCATAGCCGGCTATTTTTATCATAAAATGCAGGCGTTAATTTGGTATAGCCGTGTCCCTTAGGTTTTTTCGTTAATTTTACATCGGCGTCTATTACCCCGGTCATTTCGCATATAACATCGCCATAGGAAATACTTTTGCAAAGATACATAAGTCCGCCGCACTCGGCATAGACGGGAAGGCCTGTTTCGATCTTTTCCCTTATATCTCTTCTTAAATCAATGTTTGACTCTAAATCCCTGCAGAAAATCTCAGGGAATCCTCCCCCTATATAAAGAGCGTCGATATCGGGCAGACGGCCATCTTTAAGCGGAGAAAATTTGATTATCTCGCAACCCAAATTCTCAAGCGCTTCAATATTTTCATTATAATAAAAATTAAATGCGTTATCGTAAGCAAGACCTATTTTAACTGTGTTTTGAACATTCCTTGCTTTATTATTTTTCCGAAATAAAACAGGTAAATTTTTAACGCCGACGGAAGATTTGCCCCCTATTTTTGAAATCTTTATGATGCCGTCTATATCGATATAATCTGAAATTTTAGAAGACATATTGGAAACAAAATTTTCGATGTCTTCGGCGGAAAGCGTGGATAAAAGGCCGAGATGGCGTTGTTTTATGGAAAATTCAGGGTTATTCGGAACATTACCGACTACCTTAAAATCGGTATAATAATTAATTGCTTTGATTAAATTTTTTTCATGCCTTTTACTGTGAACCTTGTTAAGAATTATCCCTTTTATATTTACATCCTTATCAAAGTTTTGAAACCCTAAAATAAGCGGAACAACCCCCCTGTTTAATTCCCCTACATCGATTAAAAGAATTACGGGGATACCCAGGAGCTTTGCCATCTCCGCATTAGAAGATTTTCCGTATATGTCAAAAGAGTCGTGCAGTCCATGGTTGCCTTCGACGATGCTAACATCTGAATTAAGCGAATATTCTAAAAAGTGCTTTTTAATTTTATTTTTAGACATAAAATAAAAATCCAGGTTATAGCAGTTTTTACCCGTAGCCGTGCTTAACCACATTGGATCTATAAAATCAGGGCCCTTTTTAAAGGGTTGAACTATAAGCCCTCTATCCCTAAGCAGCCGCATTATGGCTATAGAAATGGTTGTTTTGCCGGAATTCCTTTTTGCCGCAGAGATGTAAAATCCGTTGATGCGGTTATTTTTTTTGTTATTGCCGGTAATATCATTCATCTTGCTTTCTGAGTTCTTTTATTTTTGAAATTAGATTGAGCTTGTAAGAAGAAAGTTTTTTGCCTTCGGTATCTTTGTGTTCTATGGAATATATCCTTTCGGTTCCAAGAATGAATAAGGAAAATTCGTATTCCGCGGACTTTTCTTTGTTGAAATAGTGCTGATGAAACGCAAATTCATCATCTTCTTCAATTATTTTACTTATGTAAAACACCTCGAGTTTTGCCTGTAAAGGGAGGCCATCGAAATATTTAAGCAATTCCATGATATATTCTTTGCTCAGTTTGGTAATCTTTAAGATATAATCTAAATCATATTTAAATTTCATAAAATGATTGGATGGCGGAGAGAGAGGGATGAGCGTCCTTAAGGACGCTAAATGCGACGAACTTCCCCTTGCGCCACTCCATCGGGCATAAAGCCTTTGGCTTTATAAACGCCCGACTACGTATGGGCTTCGGGTGTTCGAATCCAAAAACCCTTTATCTCATAACGCCTTATTCATAAATGTTTACTTTTAACTGGCGGAGAGAGAGGGATGAGCGTCCTTAAGGACGCTAAATGCGACGAACTTCCCCTTGCGCCCTTGCGGGCTTCGGGTGTTCGAATCCAAAAACCTTTTATCTCATAACGCCTTATTCATAAATGTTTACTTTTAACTGGCGGAGAGAGAGGGATTCGAACCCCCGGTAAGCTTACGCCTACAATTGATTTCGAGTCAATCGCCTTCAACCGGACTCGGCCATCTCTCCGTTAAAAAATAATACTTTATATATATTTATATAGTTGTAAATTAAATTCCATATTTCATATTGATGGCGGAGAGAGAGGGATGAGCTTCGCTGAACTCCGTTTCCGAACCCCCGGTAAGCTTACGCCTACAATGAGCTTCGCTGAACTCCGTTTGATTTCGAGTCAATCGCCTTCAACCGGACTCGGCCATCTCTCCGTTAAAAAATAATACTTTA
>JAJYQZ010000131.1 GCA_021794335.1 bacterium | reverse complement strand
GTTATTATACCTATATCTAACCGCTTTATCTCTTTTATGCCTTTTTTAAACAGATTATAAATGTCGTAAACCGAGGCGGTCAGGTTTTCCACTCCTATATTTTTAAAGACAAGATAAAAAGAGGTTAGAAATAACATAACAATTATAATTATGCTTCCCGCCTCGCCAAAAAACCTGAAAAGGTAGTAATAAGCTCCGCTTCCTATTAACCCCCCGCCGGAGGTTATAAACCCGTGATACGAAATTTTCGGAAATAAACCGCTAAAAAATATTAAAAATGCGGCGAGGAAGGTAAATATCCCTGTATAAAATCTTAACTTTGACAGGGCAATTTTATTAAATATTAAGGATATCCCTGTCAATAATATAAAAAAAATCAGCAGGAAAGAGCCGATACCTGCTATCGTTAAAAGCAAATTTGAAAGAATTCCGCCGGCAAAGCCGCCCCAGTTTATTTTATGGACGCTTGAAATCGAGTATGAATTGGAGGTTTCTTGAAATATGGAGAATGAGAAAAGCGATAAGAAAGAATATACCGAAAAAAAAATGATTAGAAGCGCCCCGATTATCCTTTTATGACCATGCATAATTGAATTAAATAAATTCTTCCGTTCCAAAGTACGGTTTTAACGAATTAGGAATACTGACATATCCGTCCTTTGTCTGATAATTTTCGATTATCGCTATCATAACCCTTGGAAGGGCAAGTCCTGAACCGTTCAAAGTATTGACAAACTCGGATTTTGCGTTTTTTTCCCTTTTAAATTTAATATTTGCTCTTATAGCTTGAAAAGAACCGAAATTCGAACAAGAGCTGACCTCAAGCCATTCGTCCATCCCTGGGGCGTAAACCTCTATATCGTATTTTTCTTTTGCCGAAAAACTTAAATCCCCGGTGCAAATTTTAACTAATCTATGGGGAATACCCAGCCTGTTTAAAATATCCTGAACATCGTTAATAAGATTAAATAATTCATCTTTGGCTGTTTCAGGAGTGGTAATTTTTACAAGTTCTACCTTGTCAAACTGATGCCCTCTTTTTATGCCCCTTGTATCCTTGCCTGCAGACATCTTTTCTTTTCTGAAACATGCGGTATATGCCACATGTTTTATGGGAAGATTCTTAATATCTATTATCTCATCCCTGTACATATTCGTAACCGGGACCTCGGCGGTCGGGATAAACCATAAGCCCGAATCGTCGTCTTTATACAAAGTGTCGGAAAATTTCGGCAGCTGCCCCGTCCCGATTAGACAGGCTTCATTAACCATATAAGGAGGATAGACCTCTTCATAATCGTGATAAGTTATATGGGTATCGAGCATAAAATTAATAAGCGCCCTCTGGAGCTTAGCAAACCCCTTTTTCAGCACATAAAAACGGGTCCCAGAAATCTTTACCCCCCTTTCAAAATCGATTAAATCTCTTTTTTCTCCGATTTCAAAATGGGTTTTTAGCTTAAAATCAAATTTTTTCTTTGCATTGAAATAAGAAACAACGACATTTTCCGTTTCGTCCTTGCCGACTGGCACATCGCTGCCTGGAAGGTTCGGCACATTCAGCATTAGCGCGTTAAGCCTCTGTTCTATAGCTCCAAGCTCGTCTTCCTGTGCTTTAATCAGCTCATTTATTTTTTTTACCTCGTTTTTTTTCGCTAAAACCGCCTCTTCCTTTGTTTCCGCGGCTATTTCTTTTGAAAGAACTTTTCTGGTATTTCTAAGGCACTCGGTATCGTATAAGAGCCTTCTTTTCGACTCGTCAAGCTCGTAAATCTCATCTATTTGAACGGGAATAAAAAGTTTTTCCATTTCTTTTTTAACAAATTCTCTTTGTTCCCTGATAAGCTTAATGTCTATCATAATAATATTCGGATATGCCTTTTATTTATGATTTATGTATGTATATTTATAGATTTATAGATTTATAATTTTTATTCTTAAAACGGACAGTAATATAATAATATTTTTGGCAGGCAATATCAATATTAATCGTTTACCAAGATATTGATAAAATCATTGCTTATTTCCACAAATCCGCCGTTGATATTGATTTCCTGAACGGCCTCGCCGATTTTGTATTTTACGATACCCTTGCTTACATTAGAAATAAAGTTGATATGCCCCGGCAATATCCCCTCTATACCCGATTCGGCTGGAATTTCGCAAAAATCCACGATTTCTTCGGCGAGCAAACCGCCGCGGCCGACGATTTTAAGTTTAAGCGGCATTCCTGATACAACCCCTTTTGCTTTTATTTTAACGATTTCGCCTTTTCTACCGCCTCATCTATCGTTCCGACCATATAAAAAGCCTGTTCAGGCAAATCATCGTGCTTACCTTCCAGTATCTCTTTAAACCCTCTTATTGTCTCGCTTAACGGAACATACCTTCCCGGAAAGCCGGTAAAAACCTCTGCAACAAAAAAGGGCTGGGAAAGAAATCTTTGAATCCTTCTTGCGCGGTTCACTATCAGCTTATCGTCCTCCGAAAGTTCATCCATTCCTAAAATAGCGATTATATCCTGTAATTCCTTGTATTTTTGAAGTACGGCCTGAACCTTTCTTGCTATATCGTAATGTTCTTTGCCTATAATATTGGCATCCAATGCTCTTGAGGTTGAATCAAGCGGATCCACTGCCGGGTAAATCCCTATATCGACAATCTGCCTTGAAAGCACCGTAGTAGCGTCTAAGTGGGCAAAGGTCGTTGCAGGAGCCGGGTCGGTTAAGTCGTCTGCTGGAACATAAACTGCCTGAACGGAAGTAATGGAACCCTTTTTTGTGCTGGTTATTCTTTCTTGAAGCTCGCCTATATCGGTTGCAAGGGTCGGCTGATAACCGACGGCGGACGGTATCCTTCCCAAAAGGGCGCTGACTTCGGAATTTGCCTGCGCAAATCTAAAAATATTATCGATAAAAAGCAGGACATCCTGCCTTTCTTCGTCTCTAAAATATTCCGCCATAGCTAAAGCCGAAAGGGCAACCCTTGCTCTTGCTCCCGGCGGTTCGTTCATCTGTCCATATACCAAAACCGCTTTGTCTAAAACCTTAGACTCTTTCATTTCCGTCCAGAGATCGGTTCCTTCCCTCGTTCTTTCTCCGACGCCCGCAAAAACCGAATAGCCGCCATGCTCTATTGCGATATTATGAATCAGTTCCATAACGAGCACCGTTTTGCCGACACCCGCGCCGCCGAATAATCCTGCTTTTCCCCCTTTCAGGTAAGGCTCCAAAAGGTCTATAACCTTAATGCCCGTCTCTAATATCTCCACGGTCGTGGACTGTTCCTCGAATGACGGAGCAGGCCTGTGGATAGGAAGCCTTGCTTTAAATTCGGTGTCGCCTAATTCATCGACGGGTTCGCCGATAACATTAAAAATCCTTCCGAGAACATCCTTCCCGACGGGAACGGTTATTTTATTGCCGGTATCTATTACCTTCATTCCTCTGTATAGCCCGTCCGTGGCGTCTAAAGCAATACACCTGACGGTATCTTCGCCGAGATGCTGCGCCGCCTCGAGAACCAGATTATTTTCCTTATTGCTTATTCTGGGATTGGTCAGCGATAAAGCATTGTAAATCGGCGGCAGGAAGCCGCTTTCAAATTTAACATCGACAACGGGACCTATTACCTGCGCGACAACGCCCTCATTCATTTATAACCTCCGTAATTTTTCGTAACTTCCAACATTTACCTTAATCCAGAATATAATTTATTTTAGCGCGCTTACGCCGTTTATTATATCTAGAATTTCAAGCGTAACCGCGGCTTGCCTTGCCTTGTTATAGGCAATAGTTAATTTATTTATAAGTTTTCCCGCATTCCTCGTCGCGTTATCCATTGCATTCATTCTTGAAGCCTGCTCCCCGGCAAAAGACTCTACTATTTTAAAATAAATTTTGGTTTGAATATAGTCCTTAAAAATTTTATCGATTATCTCGTCTTCGTAAGATACGGGCTCCACTAAATAACCGCCGCTGTTTTTATCTTTGCTCACCAAGGAGGAATCGAACGGTAAAATTTTTTCTATTACCGCCCTCTGGTGAAGCGTCGAAATATAATTATTAGATATTATATAAAACTCGCCTGCTTCTCCATTTATAAAATCGGCGGATATTTTAACCGCCAGTGTTTCGGATAAATTTTCCGTTATATTATTTTCGGAGAAATTGGCGGTAAATTCAACGGAATAGTTATGCTTTTTAAAAAAATCCGCTCCCTTCTTGCCGAGTATATACAGTTTTATCCGGCTTTCGTCTAACCCCTTGGCTTTAAGTTCTTCAAAAAAAAGTTTAAAAAGATTTATATTAAAAGAACCGCAAAGACCCCTGTCCGTTGAAATTATAAGAATGCCTGCGCTGCTGCCATTGCTATTACCCGAATTTTTTTTAAAAAACGGATGGCTGTACAGGACCGTATTTCTTGAAATATTTTTTATGACGCCGCCGTATATTTCCGAATATGGCCTGAGGGCATTCATAGCCGCCTGATTTTTTTTAAATTTTGCCCCCGCCACCATTTTCATAGCCTTTGTTATCTGCCTTGTATTTTTAATGCTGGCGATTTTTCTTTTTATAGATTTTAAATTCGGCATATATAATATATAATTTGGCTTATATAAGTTATATAATTTGGTTAACCTTCCACGAATATATTTTTAAATTTATCCAAAGAGGCGATAAGATTAGATTTAACGGATTCGTCGATCACCCTTTTTTCCCTTATATCACCGTATATTTCTGGATTATTATTTTCGATATATAAAAGAAGCTCCCTTTCATATTCTTTTATAGAGGTAAGTTTATAATCCGCCAAATACCCGTTATTTGCCGCAAACAATATTACGACTTCTTTCTCGATAGGCATCG
>JAJYQZ010000175.1 GCA_021794335.1 bacterium | reverse complement strand
CAGACATTATTCTTTTTAATTCGTTATAACCTCTAACAAAATTTCTATAGCCGCCAAGAAATTCTCCCTTTATGTTAAAATTAGAATTAGTCGCATTAATAGAATTTATTTTTATATTTTTAACATTAACTATCTTCAATAATGTCTTTTTTAAACTTATAGGCATATTTTTTCTCGTAAACGATAAAAACTTTTTTTCTATCTCAAAATTAAGCCTCTGTTTTAAAACTCCATTTTTCATAACTAAGTTATTATTTATAGCGGAAACAGAATTTACGGCATTTTTAATAGCAAAATAAACCACTAAATTTAGAATAAAAATAATAGTTGCAAAAACCAAAATCATATTAAGTTTTTTATCTTTTTCTTTCTGGATTTTCTTTTTAATATCCTCAATCCTTTTAAAAACAGGCGCTTGAAAATCTTGAGCATATTCGAGTATTTCCGTAGGACTTAAAACTGTAACGGGAGTATTTTTAAAAGCAGGTTTATAAAACTCGTCATTTATAACGACGATATCAAGCTTTAAATCTTTCTGAAGATGTTTCTTATTGATAGAAGATAACGTCTCATTAAATAAAGACGCATTGCTTATTAAAAGCTCCTTGAATTCACCGTCTTTAATTAGAGAAACAATTACCACGTCTTTATCGCCGTCAATAAACAATATATTCCCAGATATATTTTTTTGTTCTAAAAATTTATTGACGAGAATCTGATATGGCGAAAGCAGGCAGTCTTTAAAATTGTCGATATCTTCGCCTTTGTAATAATAAACAAACTCGTTGTCTATTATATAAGACTTATTCTTTACCCTTCTTGCTATTTTTTCGGCATTCTTCGGGTATCTTTTAATTTCGCTTCCGGTTACGTAAACTAGTCCGGATAGTCCCTCTACTCCTTGAGCGGATACGGTTCTCTCGCCGTTTTTAAGTTCAAATTTAATTCCGGACTGTTCTATATAAATTAGCGCCATACGCTCACCCTCTTAGTTTTTAAATTTACCGTTGTATTTTCCCCTTTCCCGTTAAACAGTTTGGAGAGCAGGACCGCAAAATTATACCTGCCTTTTAAATTCACTTTTTTCGCCAAGTTTACGCCTTTCGTCGTAAAAACGTATCCGGTTTTATTCGATACATCCTGCAATACCTTCCACAGAGGCTTATTGACGAAATTAACCGCCACGACCGGCAGACCGTTCGTCCGTCCGACTATGCGGGCAACCTCTTGGATTTTGGCAACTTTCACTTTTCTAAATTTCACCGGTGTAGGTTTTTGAAAATGATAAGCGCTTGCGACTTTAACATGTTTAATAACGGCGGGCTTTTTAATTCCCGCCGGTTGTTTTGAGGAGGTGTTTACGGAAACTTTTTGTTTATTAGCGATGTTAGTCTTGACCTTAGCAATACTATTTAATTTATTTAGTCTTTCCAGTGCTTTCAATAAAGAACTTACCGTGTCAATTTTAATTACCCATGTGCTTGCAAAAGCAGATGACGGAAGTAAAAATAGACAAAATATTATCAAGATAATTTTTCTCATTATTTTTTTCACTCGCTTGTCCTGTTATCGTTTGAGTCCGCTGGCGTTGAACCATTTGCATTATCCGCCGCCGGTTTTGGCGGTTGAGCGAAATCATCCTTATTAATATGCATCCTTTTGCTCCAATCGCCTTTAAATTTATCAGCCGCGCCTTTAATACCTTCATTAATATTGCCTGGCGCATCCATAATCGCCCCAGGAGTATTCCAAGCCGCTCCGGCTGCGTTTCCCGCCGCTCCGGCGCCTGCTTTACCAACTCCTAACGCAACATTAGCGCCCTCAAACGCTCCGCCTGCTGCAGCACCCATAACCATTGCGGCATCCATTCCACTGCCGGTTCCTGACCCGCTCATAGCGTTTGCAACAAGGGTAGGGGCTTTGGCAACGAAAAAAGCCATAAGAATGGACAAAAATAATAACGATAAAAGAGCGTTTTGAATAATTTGAAATGGATTCGCGGCAGTTTGAATATTATCCGTAGCTAATTGTGCAAGGACCTCAGTGTTGTATAATGTTACGTAATTAAAAAAGAAAATAATTGCGATAATAGTAAATAACCTTATTCCCATATTTAATAATGATTTTATATAGCCCTTCGTAATATCCTGCGTGTAACTGAGCATACTAAAGGCAATAGCGATTGCACCTATGCTCATCTGTATTACTATTTCTAACTGGATTATAAAAAATTGTATTGTAATATATATTACTAAAAGTGATACTATCAGTAAAATGGCATAAACCAAAAATACGTCTGGAATGCCTTTTACGACATTAGTCCAATTTGTATCAAGCGATGAGATTAAATTCATTGAAAACGACCATATTTGCCCGAGTTCCCCCCACGAAAAAAGCGGATTCCCCATTGTAGAACTACCCGTTCCAGTGCCGCCACTCGCTATTTGCCCGCCCACTGCAACTCCTATATTAACGAATGAGTTAAATAGCAACGACATTATTTGCTGAATATGCGAAACAAAAGCACTAACTATTAGAAATAATAGTAATTTCCTGACCATTTGTTGCGTTAGTTTTTTAGCTTCATGAGTAATAAAATATTCTATAATCATTTTTATAATTTCAAAGGTAAAAAGAGCGCTTGCGATAATTAAAGCTCCGTTAGCTATATACTGCATAATTGAAACAAGATTATTAGTAATGAAACTTACGACCTGAATAAACGCATTATATGACATAGAAGAATTTGCAATAAGATTTTTTGCCGTTTTTATCGCCTCCGTCGTAATATTTCCAGAAGTAGGTTTTGCATTTGCCAAAGCATTCGTTATAAATAGTGCAGGATTATTATTAGCCATTAATTGCCTCCATAGAGACTTAAGTTTGCCGGTGGCGGTGGCGGGGTTAGATATTTAGTTTCTGAATTTTGCTGAACCTGTCCCGCCTGCTGTTTCTGTATCTGCTGTAATTCAAGCGTATGCTCGGCGTTTAAGTTTGTGTTGAGTTGTTGAAGCTGCTGCACTTCTATTCCTGCGATAGAACCGCTCGCCTGCAATGCGGCGGTCTGTCCTTGTGCATTCTGTAAGTTCGTCAAATCCTGCTGTAAATTCTGTTGCAGGTTGCCTGATGTAGCAGCCTGAACGCCGTAATTTTGCATTTGAGCCTGGATTTCGGAGTTTAGATTTTCCTGCATAGCCTGTATATTCTGCTGTATTTGCGACGGATTAGTCGAACCCTGTAATGCTTGAAAATTAGATACGCTCTGTTGAGCCTGCGATTCAAGCTGCTGGATTTGACCGGCAAGTTGAGACACTGACTGTATGTTCATAGCGGCTGATTCGGCGACTCCGGCGGGATTGGTCGCAAGCATTTTCGTTTCTGCCGCAAGCTGCTCTCCCTGAGTTATATACTGCATGCCTTGTCTGATATACTGGTCAACCTGATTTGCGATTTGCTCCATATGCGATATTGCGTTGCCGGGACTGCCGAGATAAACCGCATAAGAATTTTTGGAGATTATAGTAATTCCCGATAGAATTACTATAATAATTAATAATTTCTTCATAAATACCTCCATTACGCCTTTAAATAGACTGAATAAAATTTTTCACATCTTGCATAAATTCTCCTATAATATTTCCAATTTCAAAAATAATTACGGGAAAGTAATGTTTTAATAAAAAATAAATAAAAATAACGACAAAAACCGTCAATCCCCAGTCCCATAATTTTTTTAGTTTCATTAATCCTCCAATATTATTCTGACGATAAATCTATAGTTTTCCATTGTTCGTAAAAATCGCCGGTTATTTTTCTTGCCTTTTCCACATTTTTCATGTCAGCGTCGAAAAATCTAAGCGTGTAGGGATCTAATTCCAAATTCATAATTCTTTTCCCCTCTGGGCTCATATAAAAATAATCTTTTTTAGGGGTCATAGAGGAGATAATATCTATATGCCCGTTCGATAATCCTAATTTTTTATACATAACGCTTGAGATATCGTTCTTCGCCTCGATGTTGGCAAGCAGGATTTTGGTCGGACAGTTTTCGAGAATTACGTCTGAGATAGACGAATTCATAACATCTGATAAAGACTGCGTAGAAAAAACGACGGCGCCGTTAAGACTCCTCACTATCTTGATCCATTTTTTTATCTCTTCCTTAAACATTTCGTTTTTGAGTTTTGACCACGCTTCATCTATTATTATATAAGTCGGGTCTCCGTTAAGGCTGTTCTGTATCCAATGAAATAAATAAATCAAAACGGAATTTAAGACTTTCTCGTCCATCTGCATTAAATGCAGAGTTTCGAAAGTAGTTAAAAAACTCGTCTCGAGATTTTCGGTATCGCCGTCTAATAATTCCATCGAGCCTGCGGCTGTATAAAATTTTAACGCTTCCGAAATTTCTTGATTCTGGATTCGGTTCGCAAGGAGGCTCATAGAAGGAATTCTTCCTTCGTTCGCAAAACTCTGTAAGGCATCGTCTATTAAGTTGATTTGAGGCGCTTTAATATCTACGCCGTTCATTCTGCATAGTAAGGCTACGTAATTGGTCGCCCAGTTTATTTCGGATTTTCCATTTAAGATGTATTTAAAAGGCGTAAGGCTTAACTTCTGGCTTGGACCCATTATATCAATATGCGCCCCTCCGTGAGTTCTCGTTAATATATAAGCCGAATATTTTTCGTCGAATAAAAAAACCCTTGCATTTTTATAACGTAAAACCTGAGAAACTATTAAATTTAACAATGTCGATTTTCCTGAGCCGACCGGTCCAAAAATAGCCGTCATGCCGACGTCTTGAATATGCAAATTAAAATAAAACGGCGTTGTCGCTTCGGAATTTACGACCATGATCGCAGGGCTGTTTTTAGGATATAACTTGCAAGG
>JAJYQZ010000185.1 GCA_021794335.1 bacterium | reverse complement strand
AGTTCATTAATAAATAAGATTTTACCTTCGTCTCCTGCGCTTTTAATTTCATCTATGACTCTTTTTAACGCGCTAAACCCGCCTGCATTCACGTAATCAAGGGAGGATAATGGATTTATATTACCGCATCTTTTAAATACAAGAAGTTCGCCATTCTTTACTATTTCGGACACATTCGCATCTATATAATTTTCCGGTTTTTTAAAATCGGCGGGATTAACGGAACCTAAATCCTTAATAGGCACAGAAATCATTTTTATTATTTCGTCGAATACTGCGGGCGTAACTTTTTCATATAACAACCCGTCCACCATAACTGCCGGAGAGGCGGCGCAATGTCCGAAACAATAAACGTAATCTAAAAAATATTTTCCGTCGGGACTGCGTTTGCCGAAATCCAGATTTAAGCTTGTTTTTATATGTTCCAATAATTGTTTTGAACCGGCCGCTTCACAGCTTTCAGACTTGCAGACGACAATTTTATGATAAATCTTATTATCCGCGCCATCCGTTTTATAATTTCTAAAAAAACTTAGAAAACCGTAAACTTCAGCCTTAGAGATATTAAGGCTTTCAGCTACCTGCGATACGGCATCTTCGGGTATATAACCAATCTCTTCATTTATACCGTTCAATATATAAAACAAAGAGCCCTGCCCGCCTTTAGCTTCTTCGGTTAAACGCAAAATCAATTTACCCTGCTTTTCCATTGCGCTATAAAAAAGAGATAATCGTTCATGGTTAAAATTACAATTTAATTCGATATTGGCAAATTACCCTATTTAACTCCTATAACCTTAGCCATACTAAAGCAGGTAAGGTATGTAGCGCTTTGTTTTCTTCATATAACTGCGGTATTCGTCTCCGAATTTCTCCATTAAAGCCTTCTCCTCTAAAGGCACCCTGAAAAAAGCAATAGTAACGCTTGCGGCAAAGATAATAAGCAGGCTGAGCCAATTTCCTAAAGATAATCCCAAACCCAGCATGAAAAGAAAAAGTCCGGTATAGGCAGGATGCCTTATGAGGCCGTAAATTCCTTTTTTAACTAATTTATGATTTTGCCGAATCGTAACCATTATAGAGAATTGTTTTCCCAGCGTTCGAAAGGCGATTAAACGGATTATCGAACCTGCCAGCATAAAAATTAATCCCGAAAAAAACCAAAAAACTCTATGCTCAGAAGTCCTCCCAATTTCTCCGAAGGATATTAAAAAACCCGATAAGACAGAGATACCGACCGAAGCAATATATATTTGCATCCATCTGCGGTCATATACCTTTCCTTTGTTATAACCTAAGGGTTTCTTAAGCAGGAAAAAATACGAAATAAATATCAAGATAAAAACCGCGGAAAAATATAGGAATATGGATTTTTAAGCCATATCGGATAGGACATCAATTTGCCTTTTATGTTTATAATTTATTTATTATCTATATAATCTATGTCGTTTTTAAGTCTGTTAGCCAAATCTGCCGCTTTTTTTAAAACAGCAGGGTGATTGAAATCGATATATTCGCTTGATTTGAGATACGCCTCCAAATCCGCGCAACCGACGGTCGGGCTATCTGCCTTCTTTTTCGCTGATTTCATTTATCTTTATTTTAATAATAGCGGTTCTTCTCTGGAGTTTCGATTTGTAATTCTCGACCATATCTTCGGTTAATTCAATATATCCGCCTTCTGGAACATATTTCTCAATTAAGGCTTTCAACGCATCCCTTTTTTCGCCCGCGTTGTCAACGATAGAAGCTTCTCCGGTTATTATGACGCTTTTATACAGCTGGTCTATTTTGCACGGAATTTTGTTGGGAACAATACCGCCATCTATAAATGCTAAGAAACTGACATTCGGATTACGCTTTAAAATATCTATCTTCGTTCCGGATTCCGCGGAATGAAAATAAATATGTTTTTCATGATAGACAAAGTTAACCGGAATCGTGTAGGGCGACATTTCTTTGAACAGCCCAATCACCCCTATTTTTGAACCGTTAAGGATTTCTTCGAGTATTTTATAGTCGTTAATCATGTTTATAAAAAAGCAAATTTAAAATTCGAATATTAATTTTTAAAGTCTCGGCTCTATCACCGTTATTTCTTTGATGTCGTCCGCCTTTCCGGTGCATATTACGAGAGCTGTGGTTTCGATATTAACTAAAGCGGCATGGGGATGACCTTCGGGATTTAACACATAGTCTCCGGGGAAAAATCTCCGCTCTCCGTTCCTGAAACAGTGCCCGCCTTCGAGTATATACACGTGTTCGTCCGAACGGGCAACGGCTACCGTTCTTATCATCTTGCCTTCGGGGGGAAGGAATTTAATTAAATAAGCTACTCCTTTTCCATTTTCGAGCCTGTTAGTTAACTGCTTTACGAATACAATTTCTTTGCCGTTATGCAATACGCTTTCGCCGTAAATGGAGCTTGCGGGAGTCCAGTCCATATCCGGCGTTCTGATAAAAACAGCGTCCGTTTCCATTTTTACTCCTCAAACAATTATTTATTAGTTTAACGGGCCATATGCGTCATTATAGCATAGTAAAAATCATAATTGCACATTAAACGATTCCTTTAATCCTGCAATAGAAAATATTTAGATGTTTCTTTTATATGTAAATACTGGATGGGCTTCGCTGTACTTCGTTTCCCGCCTACGCGATATTTTAGTTTACGTTTTTATCAAAGCATGTCTTTATAGAAATTCTCGGTATGAATCTTTCGAAGGATGCATTATGACCGCCAAGACGTTTCAGGATAAAGGAGTACTTGAAAACTGCTTTAAATTAATCAAGGATTATTTGAGAAATCTTTATGTATAAAATTCATTTATATCTTTAACTCCCGAAATAGCCCGCTACCGAAACCGAATCCAGTATGCGTCCTTTTATGGCGCTTAGAAGCCCTCCCCCGTTTGCTCCCCTGCCCAATTTCAATTTTACGCTAAGAGCGAATAAAATTATAAAATACCTGTGGGGTTTGCCCTGCGGGGGACACGGCCCTCCGTAACCAATGTTGCCGAAACCGTTAATCCCCTGCGCATAAAAGCCGTTAACGGTGCGGTGGCTTGGGGATATGCCTTCTTTAAGGCTTCTTGCGTTACCGGGTATATTGTAAATCAACCAGTGGTAAAAAATACCCCCGGGCGCATCTATGTCTTTCATTATTACGGCGAAGGTCTTTGTTCCGGCGGGAACATTCGTCCATGACAGCGAAGGAGAAAGATTGCTTCCTTCGCAGGTGTAAATAGCCGGTATGACTCCGCCGCTTTTAAAAGAGCCGGCTGCCAGTTTTAAGGCAAGGGCGGGGGCAGGGAATACGAAATTTAAAGTTATGTTAAAAATTACCGTGAAAAACAGGCCTATTACTACGGGGAATATTTTAATTTTACTTATGCTATATTCTTTAAACATTTCCGTCCTTCTGAATTAAATTAGTTAATGGATTATTTATTATCGTCTATCTCTTTTTTCATTTGATTTTCTTTTGCAATTATTTTAGCTTTCTTTTTCTTTGCCCAACCGTGTTTATGAGGCTTGCATAAGGCGCAACCGCCGGATTTTTTATCCTTATATATGAAACCCATAATATTTTTTAATCCTTATAATCTTAATTGCGGTTAAAATTTTAATTTACACCCGCCGGCTAAAAGCTATAGACGGTAAGACATTCGAGGCTATGGAGTCGAAGGTATCTTTGATTTTTTGGTTCATGCATCTCATATATATCTATATATCATAAATGGAACATTTTGCAAGTTGCGCTTTCAACCCAAAATGTATTTAGTATTAATTGCCGATATTTTTTATTTAACGCCGTAATTTTTTAAAAATCAAATAATACCGCAAAATTACTTAAAACTAAATCTTTTTGCATATTTATGCTTCATCGGGCACATTCTTATAAGCCGCATCTTTTACCGTCATTACTTTCAAAGCCTTGCGCTGATAGATGTTATTTAAAACCAGTGCGGCAATAACAAGCAAGGTGCCCGACATTTCGAAAAGGGTTACTTTGCGCCCCGATAACGAAGCAATTATCAGGGTCGTTACCGGCACCGCGTTAATGAACAAAACCCCGTTGACGGGTCCTATAATTTTATTGCCGGCGTTCCAAGTGAAAACCGCCAGAACCCCTGCTATAAGTATCATATACGAAAGTTCCCACCCTACGCCGGATATTTCGTTTGCGGCAGGCACATGTAACCAGCCGAGGGTAGTCGCCAAAGCCACTGCAAAAAGAATCGTAATAACCCCCATTGCGCATGTTGAGGCGGTATAGCGCAGAGGGGAAAACCCTGCGAATTTTGTTATCCCCCAAGTGTAGATTACCCATGAAAACGCTCCAAGCAACATAAAAACATCCGTCAAAAGGCTTTTTTTCATCGAATAAAGAAGCGGCGGGTTTCCGTTGGTGATGACGAGCAAGACTCCGATAAGCGCGATAAAAATAGCCGTAAAAGTAAATTTATCGGGTTTTTTACCCGTTGCCGCCCATGAGACTACGGCGGACATAATGGGCATGGTTGCCATAAAGACTGCCGCGATTATCGCGCCTTTAGCTCCCGATATTATCTGCTGGCCTAAAAAGACAAGAAATCCGAAACCGGCAAATCCCGCGGAACCGAAAAGCCATAGCGGCAGTATCTTTCCTTTAAAATTAAGGGTATTTCTGCCTTCGAAAATTACGAGAAGTATAAGAAAAATGATAGATGCGCTGGTATATCTTATCGCCGTGAAATAAAAAGGGTCCATTATTTTTAAAGCGCCGTCCATGACGGGGAACATCCCGCCCCACGCCATGGTCGAGATTAAGCACAGAAGCATGCCGAATATTAAAGTATAAGTATTTTTCATCAAAATACCCTCCTGAAATTAATTATTTAAATAAAGTAATAAAATTATTT
>JAJYQZ010000307.1 GCA_021794335.1 bacterium | reverse complement strand
GACAAGGAAGACCACATATTATTCAATATGGCGGATATGCACTTAACCGCAGACGAAAAAGAAGGCATAATGGAAAAGATGAGAACAATCAAATAACAAATAAAAACGAAGGAGGTTATAATTATGGAAACCATAAATAATTTAAAACGAATTAAGTTAGATGTCAGGGAAGATATTAAAAACGGCGCAGATCCGTTTCAAAGAATTATGAAGGCGGTTAACGGATTAAAAGAGGATGAGGCTTTGGATTTAACAAACAGCTTCGAACCGTTTCCGCTTTACTCCGTTTTAAAAAATAAGGGTTTTGAACATATCACAAATAAAACACTGGAAGGGTTTCAGATAATATTTTTTAGAGATAAAACAGGCAAAAAACCCATTAAGGTATCGGAAGAAGCGGATGAAAAAAACTTCACCGACGAAGACCTTAAGAATCTAGCCCATAAAAAAGGCGTGGAAATAGATGTAAGGGGGCTTGAACCGCCGCAGCCCCTTCTTAAGATATTTGAAACCTTAGAAAATATTAAAGAGGGCGAAGCCTTATATATAACCCATGAAAGAAAACCTATACATTTATATCCAAGGTTAAAAGACGCCGGTTATAAGTTTTTAACGGAAGAAACAGGCGAAGACCTTTATACGGTAAAAATCTGGAGATAATTATTACCCCTCTGCCCGCCCATCCGCACGCGCCAATTCCTTAAAGGAGCGGAGGGATAATTTATTTACCATTCCATTGAAAATATATGGATTAAAAGCAGTATGGAAGAAACTAAAAGAATAATGGCGGTAATTTTAATTAGAACCGTGTAAATAAACAATAGGGAGAACATACCGACCGTCCCGCCGGTTAAAAAAAGACCGAAGATTAAGTATTCGAAATATTTTGCTTTCATATTGCTAAAAAGTTTGTTATACGCGCCTTTCTTTGCCTTTTCAAATACCTTCAGGCTAATCAAAAACGGGAATATTTTATGTAAAAATCCGATGATAATCATGCCCGCAAAGCAAAAAAGAGCAGTAAATCCAAAGGAATAATATATGCCGTAATTTAAGTCAGCCGTCCTTTGCGGTATAATGATTAACAATAAACCGATAACAGCCGCTAAAACTAAAAATATAATTCCGCTATATAAATAAAATGTGGTAATATCAAGTTTCTTTTTAAGCCTTTTTAGCATAAGATCAAAAAATATGAAGCAATACAGCAAGACCCCAAGACCCAACAGCGCTCCGCCGATATCATTTAAATAAAAATAAACATAGCCGGTTCCCCCGTTAAAAAACGACGAGATTAATATAGCGATTATACCCACGTTAATAATTATTAAATCCGTTTTCCAAAGGTAACCGGCAGGCGTTTTTGTCATATAAAACATCGGAAGAAGCCTGTATGAAATAGCTATAAAAAGCATGGCGACAAAGCCCGTAAACATTAAATAAATATGGTCTTTTAATATATCATAAAGATTAAAACCTATGTTAAAATAAAACGATAATGCTAAATATAGTCCGATCGACAAACCTATAAAAAGATAAGAATAGGCAAAAGCAATTCCTAAAGCCGAATAGTCCCATTTTTTTACTTTTTTTAAGCTTATAAGTATATTGATGTTATAAATTAAAATAGAAATGAATAAAAAAACCCCGCCCAGCGCTATTAAAACAGAAATCAAATAATGCATTCCTATGACAAATAATAATAAAGATATGACAAAAGCGTAATAAACCGGAAAAAAAGATTTTTCATAAGCAATTTTCACTCCAAGCGCCACCGGTAAAAGCATATAAGAAGCACCCATAATTACCATCATCAAAAACCCGAGAGTAAATATATGCGTAAGAGAAATTATTTTTGTGTTCATAAAAAAATAGACGCTAAAGCTTCTTGAGTCGAGGAACATCACGATGAAAAAAATCGGCAAAAATATCAGGGCCGTCTTAATATGCCTCAGCGCTATACTAATGGAGCTGTCGGTTGCGTTCATTGTATTAAATGAATTAAACTAAAAAATTAATATGTTTTTAACCTTTTTAATGCACCTTCTTTTATCATCGACGGGCTCCATTCCGGCTCCCAAATAAAATTGACGCTTACGGCATTGACACCGGAAATACTTTTGAGCGCTTCTTCTACCTCGTACTTTATCACATCGCTTATCGGACACCCTTTAGCCGTTAAAGTCATATCTATGCCGACATTTCCGTTATCGTCTATATTTACCTTGTAAACCAGCCCTAAATCAATTATATTAACTTCGAGTTCAGGGTCAACTATACCTTTTAATTTTTCTAAAATATCATTTTCCTTAATCATGGCCATGATAAACCCCCGATTTAACAATTCTTATAAATTTTTGCTTTAATTTTAATCTTATAACTAATATTAATTATAAGGTGTCCTTTCTTTTAAAGCTCTAAATCTAAGTTTATCAAATATATAACTCAATTAAATTGACTTAAATCACAATTTCGCCTATTTTATTTATGATTTCAATTTTTGAAGAAGCGAGATTACTTCTTCATCGGTTGTCTGACCAAAGTCCTCATAAAACTCTCCTACGGCATAAAACTCTTCGGGGGCATCCAGAACTATAACGTCATCTACAGTTTTTTTTAATTCGCTTAGAGTGTCTTTTGGAATAACGGGAACGGCAATAATTATCTTTTCGGGTTTCTCTTCCTTTAAAGCCTCTATTACGACCTTGATAGAAGCGCCTGTCGCAATACCGTCATCTACGACTATTGCTATTTTGCCGTGAACATCTATCCTTTTCCCCCCTTTTCTGTAAATTTTTTCCCTTTTCCTGATTTCTTCAAGCTTAATCTCTTTAACCCTATCGATATAACCTTCGGGCATTGCGATACGCGATATTAAAGATTTATTGAGATAAACCTTCGGATTTTCACCGTCCACTATCGCCCCTATGGCTAATTCTTCCTGATCCGGGGCGCCTATCTTTCTTACTAATGCAACATCTAAAGGCGCGTTCAATGCCTTTGCAATTTCATAAGCAACGGGAACCCCGCCCCGTAATAAACCTATAACCACGGTTTTTTCCGGTTTATATTTATGTTTTAATAAATTTTCCCCTAAAAGTTTTCCTGCTTCCTGCCGATTTTTAAATATCATATGCCTTTCGGATAATCTTTTTATCCGCCTCCCGCGTTTACCGAGAAACTTAAGTTATTTTTATCCTTTATCTTTTACGCCTGCCGTAAATACTTTAAGCAGGTGCCCTAAAATACAGCCTCTTATTTAGAAGTATATCACTAATTGTGAAAAGAATGTCCTACCAAAATGATAATGTCCTATATTAGCAAAGTAGAAATGTCCACTTAAGGATTATAATATTACCTTTATTTATTAATAAATGGGGGTAATATGGGACAAAAGGACATTATCGTTATGAGCGTAAAGGAACTTGAAAGGCTTAAAGTAATCACGGACGTAACGGAAAAAAGGATTTCACAGAAAATTGCGGGAAAGCGCCTTAGTCTTTCTTCAAGGCAGATAAGAAGGCTTATCAAAAGATTTAAAACACAAGGCGCTAAAGGCCTGACGAACAAGCACAGAAATACCGTTTCAAACAGAAAGCTATCAGACGAGGTTAGACTTAAAGTGTTAGAACTATACAAAGAAAATTATCCCGACTTCGGTCCGACGCTATTTTGTGAAAAACTCTTTGAACTTCACGGCATAAAATTAAGCGACGAGACTGTAAGAAAATTGTTATTAAAGGAAGGTCTGCGGCAAAGGGAAAGAAAAACTAAATTACGCAAACAATTAAGGGAAAGAAAACCCTGCTTCGGCGAGATGCTCCAGTTAGACGGCTCCCGCCACGACTGGTTCGAAAAAAGAAGGGACAAGGCCGTCCTTATGTCCTTCATAGATGACGCCACCGGCATGGTATATGCCAGATTCTACGAATATGAGGGAACTATCCCCGCTATGAGCTTATTGAAGCAATATACCGAAGAATACGGCCTTCCTATGAGCATCTATTCGGATAGGCATACGACTTATAAATCTACTGATAAAAATAAAGAAGCCCTAAGCCAGTTTGAAAGGGCGCTTTCGGAACTCGGAATAGAGCTCATACATGCAAATACGCCGCAGGCTAAGGGCAGAATAGAGAGGTTATTCGGTACACTTCAGGACAGGCTCGTAAAAGAGATGAGATTAAGAAACATAAAAGATATTGAAACGGCAAATAACTTTTTAAAGGAATATTTACCTGTTTTTAATTCCAAATTCAACGTTATTCCATTCGATAATACCGACGTCAATGTAAAAATAGATAAAACCGTAAATCTCGACGGCTATCTCTGCATCAAGCAGGAAAGAACCGTTAAAAACGATAACACTATATCCTATAACTCTAAATTATATCAATTAGAGCCAGGCATAAGAGCAAAAAAGGTAATTGTGGAAGAACGCATAGACGGCTCCATGTCAATAAAATATAACGGCATATCTCTTAAATACAAAGAGATAATAAAAAGACCGATTAAGATAACGGAGAAAGTAATTAAAATAAGAAAAAAATATATACCTCCTGCGGATCATCCTTGGAGGCAGAGTTTTAAGGAATATTTTAAACATAAAACGCTTCAGACGGCGGACGAAAAATGAATCCCTACGCAAACTCTTTTCGCTTCCGCTTTAAGAGTATTGCTACGGGTTTTTATCCGCCGTCCGGACAGTATATTAATTTTAACCAAAAGAGGACATTTCTACTTTGGTAAGAAGGGGACATTTCTACTTTGGTTTGACATAATTGTGAAAAGAATTGACTAAAAAAATAAAAATAGTATATAATTATCGAGTATAATGTTTATGATACGCTTGCCTTTTTATTTATTCAATTTATGTGGGCTGTTAGCTCAATCGGTAGAGCAACT
>JAJYQZ010000322.1 GCA_021794335.1 bacterium | reverse complement strand
ACATGGCATACAACCTCTAAAATAACATATTTAAATTAAGGCATGCTTGACAGCCTGACCTTAACAAGCCTGACACTTTTGCCTCTATGCACCTTAAGAACGATAACCTGTCCGGGAGCAAATGTATTTATAAGCTCTTCAAGGCGGGAAAACGAATAAACCTTTTTGTTGTTTATCCTTGTTATAATATCTCCGCCGACTACATAAGTAATATTCTTCATTGCAATTATCCTGTCCCCTGCCACGAGACCGGCTTTAAAAGCAGGACTCCCCGAAAAAACCTTCTCGACTAAAAGCCCCCTTTTAACATACTTGATGTCGAGAAGCGTTGAAAGGGGTTCGGTTAATTTTATCGCTTCTATTCCAAGCCACGGCTTTATCACCCTTCCATATTTAATCAGCTCCGGTATATTTTTTTTCGCAAGATTTATTGGAATGGCAAATCCTATATTTTGAGCGCTATTTGCAAGTTTTGCGGTATTTATGCCGATGACGCGCCCTTCATAATCTACCAACGGTCCGCCCGAATTTCCAAAGTTAATCGACGCATCCGTTTGTATTATGTTTCCGTAAAATCTTGCCGAAGGAAAAAAAAGAGACCTTTTAAGACCGCTGATTATTCCCGTGGTAACGGTCTGGTAAAGATTGTAAGGGTTACCGATAGCCATAACCCGTTCGCCGACCCTTAAGTTGCTGGAATTTCCCATAATTACAGGAATGATTGTTTTGCCGCCGGGATTAATATGAATGACGGCTATATCGGATGACGGGTCGGTTCCTATAACGTTTGCCCTTATATCCTTATATTTTAAAAAACTTATGTAAATTTTACCGGCGTTTCCGATAACATGAAAATTAGTAAGGATATCCCCGTTCTTGCTTATAAAAAACCCCGTCCCGATGTCTTCCTCCGGCATTATAGCGCCGTTTTTAAGCCTTGTAACCCCTAATACCTCGATATGCACAACGCTTGGCTTAAGCTTGTTAAAAAGCCGTTCGACAATGGAACCGCCTTTGCTTTTATTATTGCGGTAAGCATAAGACTGTTTTGCAAATAAATTACCGGTTAGAGCCGTAAAAAAAATCAAAATTAATATTGTGAAACTATATCTACGCAGCCTCCGAAAAAACATTTTTAACCCCCCTCCATTGTTTAGCCTGATGCATAAAAGCTTCCAACCTGAGCATTAAATTGGTGCTTTCCTGACCATCAAACCATAAATTTATCCATGGAAAATTATTAAGGTCTTCCCTGAATTTTTTCGATATAGTTTGCACGATAGAACCGGGCATGCAATGAAAAGGATGAATACTGACGACTCCCGAATATCCCTTTTTTGCGAAATCTATAGATTCGCCTACCGTCAGAATAGCTTCCCCTCCCAGCGATAAATCGAGATATTTCCTTGCATAGGAAAGTATTTCCTTGATGTCTGTTTCTTTATGGTTCCTGAGCAGCCTTTTAAAAGGCTTGAACATATTCGCCTCATCCTTTTTCTGGTAATAATTTACAAGGAAACTTAAAAAGATATCCTTTACTTTTTTACTTTTAAACGCGTTTACGGCATATTCATGAGTGGTAAAAGTTATCCACTTGTAAGTAGGAACGACGGAGACTTCCCCTCCGAGCGCTTCTATCTTTTCCGTCGTAAAATTATTCGTAAATTTATTTAATCTTAAAAATATTTCGCCGACGACGCCTATAAGAGGCCTATTCACATCTTTTCTTGGAATTTCCTCAAACTTTTTGGCGCATATTTTCATTATATCATATATATCATTCCCGTTTTCTACCGCATTAACTACTAAATTTATGCATTCCTTATAGGCCAGTGCGGCATCGCCTTTGTTAATTTCATAAGGCCTGACCCTGTACATGGCCTTTTCCAAAGTATCTACGGCAAGGCAGCCCTGCCATGCAACCCTTCTGAAAAGAACAGCCTTATCTCCGACAAAATCCGTATATGATTTCTTGGCGCTTGGAACTAAAAATTCAACTTCATTATATCCCATATTATCTAACACTAACTCATGAAGCCTGTTATACTGGCCAAATTTACACGGACCCGGCGAGGTGGGCATAAAAAAGGCGGATCTTTTGGCGTCAAAACCCGGTTTCTCGATAACTTTTATAATATCCCCCGTGGTCACGAAACACGGCATGCATTCGTTACCGTTAGTAAATTTAAGGCCAAAATCGAGCGTTGATTCATCCGGTTCGTCCATAACTTCGGAATCCACGCCGCATCTTCTAAATGCCGCGCTTAAAGCGTAGGCGGCATCCGACATATATGGTATATAAACCTTTTTAGTAAAATTACCCGTATTTGTGTGGTGCATATAATCTCCTTAAGATATTGCCGATTAGTTTTTAGTATATAGTTCATAGTTCTTTATGTTATATTACATTTATACTATAACACCATAATAAAGTCAAATTAGCGCCGTTGCCCAAATCCTGATAAATTAGATTTTCAAGTACTTTGAATTCATATCTCTTGAAAATATTCTTTCTTTTTATTAAAATTTAATTGCTTCAATAAAATTGAACTAAATAATTCATGAACTTAATTCCTATCTAATGCCTGATCCGGCAAATTAAATGACAAATTAAATGATTTTTTTAAAGAAGGTTTTAATTATTTATAACCCAAAGTCAGGACGGTTTTCCGAAGAAAAACTGTCTTATATATTAAATTTTTTCAAAAATAAGAATATCCTGATATATGCTTTAAATATGATAGAAAGGCCTATCAAAAAAAATCTTGCGAATTTTTTTGATATGGTTTTGGTAGCCGGAGGAGACGGAAGTTTAAACTATGTTATAAATAATTTAGTTTTCGCGGATATTCCGATCGCCCATTTGCCTATGGGGACGGTCAATCTTTTTGCCCTGGAAAACAAAACCCCTTACTCTTTGGGCGAAGCGCTTAACGAAATTATATACAAATACAAACCTGTTAAAATAAATCTGGGAAAGGCTAACGAGCAGTATTTTATCGCCATGGTCGGAATCGGCCTCGATGCCTTTATCGTTAAAAGTATGGAAGAAAAAATAAGAAAGAGCAAAAAAAGAATATACAATAATTCTATAAAATATCTTAACTATATATTCAATATAATAAAAATATCCGGAAATTATAAATTTTACGACTTATCTTTAAATGTAATAGATAGCGGTAATACCGGAGATTCCAATGCTTATGGTTTTGAGAGGCGGGAACTGCACTATGCCAAAGAGATTATTGTTTCGAATATAAGATATTACGGCGGACCGTTTAAAGTATTTCCTAAAAATTCGCCTTTAGACGATAAGTTCGATATAAGATTGATAAAAGATGTAAATAACAGGATACAGACTATATTTTCTATACTAAAATCACTGACGCTTTACAAAAAATATGAAGATAACCCCGATTTTTACATAAAGGCAAATAAAATTTATATATCATCTTTGGATCCGGCGCAAAACGAAAAAATATATTACCAATGCGACGGGGAATTTGCCGGAACATTGCCGGTGGAAATAGAAAAGGTAAATAACGCCGTAACCATGTTGGTAAATCCGGCCTCATTCCTTTAAACTCCGCGCATAAAAACTTATTAAGTGATTTACGGGTATCGCATCTTTTTCTTTTAAAATGCCCCTTTGATCGCTTAAAGAAAACATGCAGCCGGAACACGATGTCAAAATGTTTTGAGGGGATGCCTCTTTAATTTCCTCGAATTTTCGCCTCGTTATCTCTTTGGAAAAATCGTAATGCCTTATATTGAACATGCCGCCGTTGCCGCAGCAATAGTTATGTTTCAACGGCTTTAATTTTAAGCCGTTAATTTTGTCCGCAATCAGCCCTGCTTCCCCTATTAAACTTTCGCTATAAGACGACGGCTTAAATCCGGACAGGTTAGAAAGATGGCAGGGGATATGAAATACCGCATCGGTATCCTTTTTTAGTTTCCCCGTTTTTATATTAACGCCCCTTTTTTCCAAGATTTTGAAAAACGACCAGATATTAAGCAATTTTTTTGAAAAATTTAAAACTTCGCTATAACCCTCGTCATTTTCATTAAAATACGAAGGATAAAGGTTATTTATGGAGTAGGAACATGACGCACAGGATGTAATTATATAATCTATATCCTTATCCTTAAAGGCATTGACATTATTGAGAGCGAGGTCTTTAAACGACTTTATGTCTCCGCTCGATATAAAAGGCAGGCCGCAGCAGCCCTGATTTGCGGGAACAAAAACCGAAACCCCGTTTTTTATTAAAGACGAAACGGTATCGCTTGATATTTGAGGATATATGCTGTTAAATACGCATCCGCTAAAATAACCGGCTCTAATTTCCTCCCTTTTACCGCCTGCGTCTGCGCCTTCTGCTTTAAACCGGTAGTCCCTGCCTGAGATGAAAGCTTTGCCCTGAGGATTCGGCGCAAATCGCCCGCTAAGTTGATTTACTAGCGGAATGTTTGCGATTTTTAAGGCGGATTTTAATAAAATTTTCCTTTTATTTTTAAGGGCTTTAAGCGCTATAGCGGAGACCGAAAATTTATTATCCCGAAACTTATTTAATTTAATCTTTTCGTTTATTATCAAATTTCCTATTTTAACATCGTTAGGGCAAACTTTAACGCATCTCCCGCACAAAAGGCAGGTGGACATGGCTTCCGCAACCTTTGAAACTTTTAAGGGCAGCAAGTCATTGTTATCGGTTAAAATTAACCGGACCCTGCCCCTCGGGCTGTAAAATTCGTTTAAGCTTATATTATATGTCGGACAAACGGGCAGGCATTTGCCGCAGTGGACGCAATTCAAATAACTTTTTATACCTGCATTTAAAAAATCGTTTTCTTGCAAAACTTAAAAACCTCTTATTATATTATATAAATTTTAAAGCGAATTTAAATTAACCCAAATCCAGAAAGGTTGGCGGGCTGGTAATGCTA
>JAJYQZ010000015.1 GCA_021794335.1 bacterium | reverse complement strand
CTTTTTTCGAGATAATAGTTTAAAGCGTTTAAACCGGTATTCCGCCTGTATATATCATCATTTATAAGTTTATATAAAGTATTTTTAAAATCCCGCTCCGTGATAACCGCTATAGCGTTATTTTTTAGCATGCAGGCAATAATATCGCGAAAATTATACGCATAACTGCCCGTTATTACAGCCTTTCCGAATGAAGCCGGCTCTAATATATTATGCCCCCCTCTTTCGCTTTCGTACAGGCTTTTCCCGACATAGACGATATCCGATAACGGATATATGCCGTCAAGACTGCCGTAATCGTTAACGATAAGCGATTGAAAACTATTATTTTTCAGAAATCCCGCCCGTATATCTTTATCGTTAATATTTTTAAGGTACGCGGGTTTAAGATTTAAATTTGAGGCAATTTTAAATAATTTTGATGAGATTTTTATATTTCTTGGAGCAAAGATAAATTTTAAATTACGGTTTTGATTTAAGTCCTTGTCAAGCGTGATATCTTTAACCATTTCGAGGATAAAATTTGATTCATTTTTATGAATGGATACGAAAGATATGACTAAGTCTTTATCGTTATCGCGTTTAACTTCCGTATTATTCCCGTTATTATCCAAATCTAAATTAAATTTTAAAGAATCCGGTAAAACGGTTATTAGAAATGGATTATTTAAAGAATCCGAATATAAAATTTTTTCTAAAAAAATTTTATTACCCTCGCCGGATACCGTTATGAAAATAGTTTGCGAATGTTTTACGGACAGGGTCCTGATTTTTTTAAAAAAGAGCGGATTTATATCGAGGAAACATATCTTTGCGTTAACATTTAAAAGTTCCCTGATTAACTTATTAGATACGGGGTGTTCGATAGATATAAAATAATCCGGCTTAATTGTCGATACATAAAGGTTCGGCAATTTTTTAAAAATACCGGCCGGATGAAAAAAATATATTATATTGTTAAAATCCGCGGGCGGATTTAATATTTTTTTAGCAAGGGCATAAGTGGAATTTGTCTTAAAACTAATAAAAAATAGCGGTTTATTTTTATCGTTATTTTTTTCCGATATATTATTAATAATGCCTATAATGTATAAAGCCAGTCTGAATTCGCCAAGCGATTCGGCAAAAAGCCAGAACTTTTTAGGCCTAAAATTATCGCCGCTTGCAAAGCCGGCGCTAAAAATATTTTCTTTTATTTTTAAAAAAAGGGCTTCGTCAAGCGCCAGAGTTTGTTTGATTTTTACAAAATTATCCATTTATGAATTAATTAGCAGGTTATTTATTTATTTTTTTGGCTTCTTCTATGAGAAGTATCGGGATGTCATCCTCGATTGGATAATATACGCCGCAGGCATTACAAACCAATATCTTTTTTTCATTCTTGTCATCCTCCCGTACCGACATGAACTCAAGATGTCCATGGCATTTTGGGCAAACAAGAAATTCATCCGCCATTTCTTTAATATTCATATATATCCTTCCTTATCCCTCCCCTGACATTATATAGTAAAGGGGGGTGATTTTCTTTTTATCCGTTTATTATTTTAAAAGTGGTTCCGTAATTGGAATCTTCCAGTAATACCCCTTTTTTCAGCAGCATATTTCTAATTTCATCCGCCGATTTATATTCCCTTTTCTGCCTGAGCATGTTGCGTTTTTCAATAAAAGCCTGTATTTCTTCCTCCGTTAAAGATATTTTTGATGTATCTTTAAGGTTCGTTTCAATGAAAAGTTCAGGATTTTCTTTTAAAATTCCAAATATGTCCGAAACTAAGGGGATAAGTAATAGCGCTTTATCCAAAAAATTTAAGTCATTATGGTTTATAGATCCGCTCAATAAAGAATCGTTAATAATTTTATTAATTTTTCTTACGAGGTTGAATATCACCGATAAAGCCGAAGAAGTATTGAAATCGTCATTCATCGCATCATAAAAATCGTTATTAAAATCTTTAATTTCTTCCGTTTCCCCGTTTAATAAATAGTTAATCTTAATGCCGCCCTTATCTACCTTGTCTTTAAAACCTTTATATAAATTTATAGCCTGATAAAGCCTTGCAAGGCTATGTTTTGCGCTTTCAAGCCCCTCAAACGAAAAATCTATAAACGACCTGTAATGGGTAAACATAAAAAAAAGCCTTATAACCTCGGGATTGTATTTTTCAAGCAAATCCCTGACCGTAATAAAATTTTTAAGCGATTTGGACATCTTTTCGTTATTTATATTAACAAATCCATTATGAATCCAGTAATTCACAAACTTTTTTCCCGTATAGCTTTCGGATTGGGCTATCTCGTTTTCATGATGCGGAAATATCAAATCTGACCCTCCCCCGTGAATATCTATGCTTTCTCCCAGAAACTTCATACTCATCGCAGAGCATTCTATATGCCAGCCCGGCCTCCCGTTTCCCCAGGGGCTGTCCCAGAACGGCTCGCCCGGTTTCGACCTCTTCCAGAGAGCGAAATCTAGAAGGTTTTCCTTTTCTTCGTTTAACGGGATTCTTGCGCCGGCCAAAAGTTCGCCCAAGTTTTTGTGCGAAAGTTTTCCGTATCCTTTGTAAGAGTTCACCCTAAAAAAAACATCCCCGTTTTTCTCGTACGCATGACCTTTATCTATAAGACCTCTTGTTAAATCAATCATTTCTTTAATGGTTTCGGTAGCCCTTGGTTCATATGCGGGCGGCAAAACGGAAAGTGCATTCATATCTTTATGATATTCACCTATATATTTTTCGGAAATCGAACTTACGGTGGCGCTCTCTTCATTCGCCCTTTTGATTATCTTGTCGTCTATATCGGTAAAATTCCTTACATATACGACATCATAACCAAGCCGTTTTAAATATCTGTATATTATATCAAAGGTAATGTATGCGCGCGCATGCCCGATATGAGACAGGTCGTAAGCGGTAATTCCGCAAACATACATTAAGACCCTGTTCCCCTCGATAGGTTTAAAAAGCTCCTTTGATGAGGAGGCGGTGTTGTAAATATATAACTTATTATTTTTATTCATATTCTTTATAAATTATCATTTAAATTTATTTTCATTTTAATCCGGTTATGCCTTAAAGGATAACGGCAATGTTATATATTAACATATTTCCCTAATTTTTTTAATCGTTTTTACACATAAATTTAACAAAAATTTAACGCAAATTTAACAAAACTGTCATAATATTGAAACATTATAATGATATATTAATTTTATCGTAAATATTTATCATAATATTGTTCGAAAAATGATAAGGAGCAATGTCGTAATGGAACTTAATATCGTGGAAGACAATAAATTTCTGGGCGGCAAAATCAAAAATGAAAGTAAAGACGGTTTATCCCATTCTTTAGAAAACAAGAACAAATTCAAGGATATCGAGAACGGCGGACGAGAGGTCAAATCGCTTTTAAATTCCGGTTTTATAATTAAAAACGACGAGGATTTTTTGTGCAATACTTATGGCTTTATCGATAAAAATGTCAGAAATAATTATAACAATATATTTCTTAAAAATAATTTCGTAGAAGTTCAAGGGGCATCGTTCCAATCGATGACGGTATATGGAAGGAATACCACAATTAAAAACATAATAATGTCTAAAGATAAATTTATGGAAATTAATCTTGCGAGAAAGGCAAACAATTTTGGGGCGGATAATAATTTTAATAATGAATTTAAATTATCAGATTTAACTTTAAAAAATTATTTTTCATTAAAACAAAATAATATAAATATCGACCCTGATAATATTTCTCCCGGAATTATTATAATTAAACATCCGAATAATTATAAAAAAGTGGAATACTCTATCGCTGAAACGCCTTCCGTATATAATTTTAATAATGGGCTGCAAACCGGCAAGGGCAACCCTGATAATCAAAAACCGTCCCTTGGAATATTGCGTGATTACAAAAAGACGGCAGACGGGTTTAAAAATGTCAGGGTTAATATCGACGGGAAAAATGCCATTGAAATGGAATCTATTCATAACTGGCAAAAAATTAAGGATTATGTAAAAACAAGGGATATATTGCATATGAATATAGAAGGTAAAAACTTAGATAAAATTCAAGTGCATCATATTACACAACTTCAGGACGGGGGAAAAGAAAATGTAAAAAATTACATCGCGTTAAGCGAAGGCACCCATAAACTTGTCGATTCTTATAAACTTCTTTTAGATAAAAATAGTTCCGTGTACAGGGAATTATATAATTCCAAAATCACAAACGCAAAAGATAATACCGTAAATATGGAGGAAAAAAACGCCAAAAATATTGTAAGCGGGACAGGAGGATTAAATTTGAGCGATAAAATATTTTTAAACGGTTTAAAGTTAGAGGTGGAATCTAACTCCGCTTTAAGACTTAATATGTTAATAGACAAACCCGGCAAGATTAAGATGCTGTTTATAGATCAAAAAACCGGCGAGGAGTTCAGATTAATTTCGGCAAAGGCGGCAATAGATAACGAGGAGGACAAAAATATAGTTAAAACGGCATTAAATAACTTTATTCAAGAATTGGCAACAAGCCTATGAAATTCAAAATTTAATTTATATGGAAAGATTTGAAAATATGAAAAATACTAACGAAAACGAAACGCAGGTCCGGCAAGGCGCAAGTCCGGCGGAAACGGAAACCGCCTCAAATGAAGCAAAAAAATATGATTTATTAAAAGAGCATATCGATGCATTCAGGCAATCGTATGACATAGACGGCGAATATAATAAAAACGATAAGGAATTGGATGAAAACGGAAAAAGGACATTGTTCGATAAAATAATATGCAATTATTATGAAATACTTATCGGGGCTTTTAAAAAGCTCGCAAAATATAACAAAAAATACACTGGTGAGCTTATAGCCGTATATGCGGAAATGTGGAAAATGTCTCCCAGAGTGAAGGACAGAGATTATTTTACCCCATATCTTTATGATTTATGTAAATTTTTATTTGAAAATAAAGAATTCGGCAAATTA
>JAJYQZ010000184.1 GCA_021794335.1 bacterium | reverse complement strand
TTTTCGATGGGATAATGATTTTTGTCTATCACATTGTCTAAGAAATGAACTGCCGTATGCACGGTTTTTTTAAGCGACTCAAAGTCAATAATATCAAGGTAATAAGGCAGGATAGCATCAGGCTTTTCATTAAGCTTTTTTAATACCTCTTTATAATCAAATTTGCCTTTTTTGCTTTCATATCCCTTTATGAATTTTCCAAGATTAATGGAACCCAAATTGCAGGATTCGTAAGCAACTAAAGGCTGTTCCCCGCACGGATTAGTCGCCTCGATTTTGCCGGCTTTAGGGATAGGGTTAAGTTTGTTTATTCTGTCTATAAAAATAATTCCCGGTTCCCCGCTAGACCATGCCATTTCCACAATTAAATCGAAAACTTCTTTGGCATTGAGATGTTTAACGATTTCATTGTTTCTCGGGTTTATCAACGGGTAATTTTCGTTTTTAATAACGCGGCTCATAAAATCTTCCGTTATAGCGACGGAGATATTAAAATTATTAAGTTTTGAGGTATCTTTTTTGGAAGTTATAAAGTCTAATATGTCGGGATGGTCTATTCTCAAGATGCCCATATTTGCGCCTCTTCTTGTCCCGCCCTGCTTGATTGCCTCCGTTGCGCTGTTAAACACCTGCATAAATGAAACAGGGCCGCTTGACACGCCCTTTGTGGAATGAACAGTATCATTTTTGGGTCTTAAATTAGAAAAGGAAAAACCTGTTCCGCCGCCGCTCTGGTGTATTAGCGCCGTATTTTTTATTGTCTCGAAAATAGATTCCATAGAATCTTCGATTGGAAGAACAAAACAGGCGGAAAGCTGCTGCAGCGGTCTTCCCGCATTCATTAAGGTAGGGGAATTTGGTAAAAAGCGCAGGTTTGCCATCTCTTCGAAAAATATCCCGGCTATTGTTTCAGCCTCTTCTTTGGTTTTGCCATAATTTAAATCGGCTTCGGAGATGTTTTTTGCCACCCTTTCAAACATTCCGGATATTGTTTCGATAATTTCACCCTTTTCATTTTTAGCCAAATATCTCTTCTTTAAAACCGTTATTCCATTTTCGGAAAAGCTTTTTATAAGCGGGTCATTTTTATCTTTCATCTATACCTCCCCTCCCCTTATATTAATTTTAATAAATATTTAATTTTAAAAATTTTTACAATTAACAATATGTAGATATTTTTTTTATTTCTATACAATATATTGTAATTTATCTTTTGTCAATATCTTTTTTAAATTACCGTTTTTAATTGTAAATCATTAAAAAAAGTTTTATAATTTTATAATATGAACAAGAAATAATAAATAAAATAATAAATAATAAGAAATACATAAAAATTGCAAGGGGGGATATTAAAATAAAATAATGCATAGTTTAAATTACCTGCATAGCATGAATATTTTGACCCACATTCTAAGCACAAACATCGTTGTAAAATTAGTCCTTTTAATTCTATTTTTTTTCTCTTTGGCATCATGGGCTATTATTTTTTATAAATTAAATTATCTTAATAAAGCAAAAAAGGAAGACAAAGAGTTTCTCGATTTATTCTGGGAATCTAAAAGATTGGATTATGTTTATACGGCTGCCAAAAATTTTAATTACAGCCCTGTAGCCTCTATGTTTAATGCTACATACAAAGAGCTTGTGGACATTAAAAAAAAATCGGAAGAAAAGGATAAGCTTTTTGGTAAAGAAAATAATGGAGAGAATCAAGCATATATAGAAAGGGCTTTAAAAAAATCACAGCTCTCGTCTATTGCAAAACTTGAAATTTCCCTTCCGTTTTTGGCGACGGTCGGCTCCACTGCCCCATTTATAGGCTTATTTGGAACGGTTTGGGGAATAATGACATCATTTGAAAGTATAGAAAAAGCAGGGACAGCCGGTTTGGCGATCGTCGCTCCCGGTATTGCTGATTCGCTTATTGCGACGGCGGCGGGTCTTTTTGCGGCGATTCCCGCCGTTATTGCATATAACTATTATTCAAATAAGGTAAGAGTGATAGCTAACGAGACTATCGATTTTGCATATGAATTTATGACAATAATCGAAAGGCAGATTCTATAATAATTAATTATGTTTACATCTTTTGGCGATAGAGACGATAAAAAAAGTTTTTCTTCCGGCTATAAGCTTATGTCCGATATAAACATTACCCCCTTTGTAGATGTAATGCTTGTTCTTCTTGTTATATTCATGGTAACGGCGCCGATATTAGTTCATGGAATAAAGGTTCATTTACCGGCGGCGCATGCGCGGGCATTAAAAGCTCCGGAAAAAACAATAGTAGTTTCGGTTACTTCGGGCAGGGAGGTTTATATAAACAACTTGAGAGTAAGCCTGCCTCTTTTAACCCAAAAGTTAAACATTTTATATAGAAACAGAAGAGATAAGCAGATATTTCTCAAGGCAAGTTCAGCTCTGCCTTACGGCTATGTAATAAGGATAATGGCTGCGATAAAAGATGCAGGCATAACAAAAATCGGCATGGTAACGGCAAATCTTAAATAATTAACATATTAAATGAATTGAAAATCAGCGAAGCTCAATGTTTAATGAAAATCAAAGCGGAATTGGAAAATATTATATATATTCAATTTTATTTCATGCAGTTTTAATCGCTTTAATAGTTTATTTAGGGATAAGGTTTAAACCGGAAATTGAGTCCATCGGCTCGAAGGTGGTTGTCAGCGTCGTAAGCAGGGTTCCGGGGCCGCCTGCTTCTATTAAAGGGATATTAAAACCGCCGGTACCGAAGGTCGAAAGAAAAATTATAAGCAAACCTGCCGCCGTAAAAAAACCTGTGCAATTACCCGTTACTAAAAAGCCCGCATCTATGGTTTACCCAAAAAGGGTTCTGCCGAAACCCGTTCCCGTTAAAAGATATGTTAAGAGGCAAGTCCCCGTTTCTGCGGTTAATTCCAGTGTCTATACAAATTTACATAATATGGTAAGCCTTAATAATGCATATAGCAAGGTTCAGGAATCTTTGGTCAGGGGGAATATTCATAAATTTCAGGGTTATGTCAATAAAATAGTGTCGATTATTATGTCTCATTTTAATATTTCTCTTTCCAAATATTTGCGCTATAAGTCCGTGGTTGCCATCCAAATATCCGCTTCGGGAAGGATTTACGGCGTCAGGCTTGCCAAATCTTCAGGCAACGGCTATTTTGATTCTCAATCGATAGAAGCGGTAAAATTATCAAGCCCGCTGCCTTCGCCGCCCAAAGGATTTATGAGTTTTATAAACTCTAGGAACGCAGGCGAGGGGGCTTTAATAGTTTTTAATCCGAGAGAGATTCTAAAAAATAAGTAATAGTAATATTATAATATATAAGGGAGGAATAAGGCGGGCAAAAATGTTTAAATTTAAACTTAACGATTTTTATAGGTGTAAGGTTTTTTACGCCATATTAACATCTTTTTCGATTTTATTTTATTTATTTTTATTTCCTGTAAATTCTTACGCAAAGATATATATAAATATTTATGCCGCAAGAATTAAAAAGATCAGGGTTGCCGTTCCTAACTTTAAAAATATTTCAAGGTACGGGCAGCATCAAAAGATTGCAAAAAGAGCCGCCCGCATAATCAGGCATGACCTTTCCGTTATCGGGTATTTTCACATAGTAAACCCGCTTTCGTATCTTGAAAACTCTAAATATGCCCCCGTAAGCGTTAAGAAAATAGATTTTACGAACTGGAGCGTGTTAAATGCGCAATATTTGATTAACGGCGAATATAAAACGAAAAACGGCGCTATAAAAATTAAAGCAAATCTTATAAGCATCTATTCACAAAAACTCCTTTTCACCGAGAAATTAGAAGGACATGATAAACAATACAGATATCTGGCAAATAAGTTTGCCGACGATATATTGAAATTTTTAACCGGGATTAAGGGGCCGTTTACGACAAAAGTGTTTTTTGTCGGGGAACAGGGCGGGGCAAAAAATATTTTTATGATGGATTTTGGCGGACACAGGGTCAAAAGAATTACAGATAACTCGTCGATTAATATATTTCCGCATCCGTCTCCCGACGGCAATAAGGCTGCCTATATTTCTTTTAAAGACGGCGATCCCGCCATTTTTATTAAAAATTTAAATACCGGCAGAACCGCAAGGTTTAATCTCCCTGGTCCAGCGGATTATGTCTCCTGGTCGCCTACAGGAGATAAGCTGGCTATAGCGCTCACTCCGGATCATTACAATACCGAGATATACACTATTAATATAAATGGAGGGAATCTTAAGCAGTTGACCGACACAGGCGGCATTAACACATCTCCGTCGTTTTCCCCCGGCGGAAATAGAATTGCCTTCGTGTCAAACAGGGGAGGAAGCCCACAAATTTATATAATGAATTCTGACGGAAGCAATCAGCATAGAATTACTTATAATAATAGTTATTATAATACGAGTCCCGCATGGTCTCCTAACGGGAAAAAGATAGCTTTTGCCTCATTCGTAAACGGCGCGCTCCAAGTGTGTATTATGAATGCGGACGGAACGGATGAAAGACAGATTACCGATACGCCGTATAGCGCCCAGCATCCCGCATGGACAAGGGATTCGAGGATAATTACTTTTGATACCGAAATTGCAGGAAGACAGGAATTATTTATGATAGATGTAAATGAAAGCGGCATGATGAGGCTGATGCCCCGCCTATTTCCCGAAATGCAAAATTATTACAGTCCCGAGTGGACATTAAAATCATCTTATTGACCTTATTCTCAAAATTGTCGATAGAAAATGTAGAATATACTTCAAAACCTTAAAAGCTCTGGATTCCCGCTTACGCGGGAATGACACCCATTGGGTGAAAAGATAAAATATAGCACTGTCATTCCCGCGAAAGCGGGAATCCAGTTTTAGAATTTTCTACCGGCAAATTTGGGTTATTGAAAAATATTGCTTTATATGATAAATTCAATGTAATATTTATAATATAATACGAGGGCATTACATTATGAAAAATAAAA
>JAJYQZ010000103.1 GCA_021794335.1 bacterium | reverse complement strand
GTCTGGCTATCAAAAGAATTGCGCTTAAAATGTCATAAGGTTCAAATCCCGCAATAACCGCCGATTTTTTATATTTTAGCGGAATATCTTCATAAATACCGCTTCCGGTAATAACGCTTACATGTCCGGGACAGATAAAACCGTCTATTAAATTGTCGTTGGAATCTAAAATAGCATTTATAGGCGGAGGCACAAGAACATGATTAATATAAAATAATATATTTTCGATTTTTTTTGCTATCACTTCTTCGATAAGGGCTGCCGTCATCGGCGTTGTCGTTTCGAACCCTATTGCGAAAAAAATAATCTTTTTATCCTTATTGCTTTTATCCGCCGCTATTTTCATAATATCGAGCGGGGAATATATCATCCTTACATCTCTTCCTTTAGCCCTCTCTTTTATGAGTGAACTATTTGTTCCGGGAACCCGCATCATATCGCCGTAAGCCGCAAGTATGACATCGGGCAAACTCGCAATTTCTATAGCCTTATCGATTCTTTTTATCGGCATAACGCAAACAGGACAGCCGGGGCCGTGAAGAAAGTTTATCTTGTCTTTAAGAAGGGTATTCAGTCCGTATTTCATAATGGAATGGGTATGCCCGCCACATATTTCCATTATATTGATCGTTTTTTTGGCTTCGATGCTTATCAGAGAGGTTAGCCGTTCTATATCGCCTTGTCGCTTAAAAGAGGAATATATGCTCATTCTGACCCGTCCTAACCGGTTTTTAATCCATTTTATTTTCGATTTCCTTAAACAAATTAAGGCTTTCTATTGCTTCATTCTCGTCTATTTTTTGCATCGCGTAACCCACATGGATAAGCAAATAATCCCCTATTTTAGCCTGCTCCTCTAAAAGCATGGTGGATATAAGCCTTTTAGAACCCATCGTATCTACGACGGCAATGTTATCGCCTTTTATTTCTACCACTCTGGAAGGGATTGCGAGACACATTGATTATGTCCAAATATAAATTAAATTAATAGTTCGATACTGCTTTATTTATTATTTTACCCCGTTTATCTATAAAATTCAATGTATAAGATAATACCCAAATTTGCCGATAGAAAATTTATTTTCTGGATTCCCGCTTTCGCGGGAATGACTTTGCGGGTATTTAGCTTTTCACCCAACGGGTGTCATTCCCGCGAAAGCGGGAATCCAGTGTTCAAATAACTTTAAAGCTATTTTAAAGATTTCTATCGGCAAATTTGGGATAATAGCAAATTAAATTATTTAATGGACTTTATATAAAAAATAAGTTAAGATAATGTTCGCTGTCTTTTACTTGTATAGTTTATCATACTACATGTTTTACATTCGTTTTGTCTAAATTCCGTAAAAATCATTCAGGGCAAAGGTAATACAATAATACAAAGCTAATGTTCTACCGTTTATGAGGTTTCTATGAAAAGATTAAATAACATGGCATATAATCTGCGTCCGCTTAAACAGATGTCGCATCCAACCGACCTTATAAAGCAGTTTACCCCGAATTGGTTTACTATGAATATGGGAACAGGTATTCTGTCGCTTATGCTTGCGGCTTTTCCATATCGGGTTGCAGGATTGCATCTGATAGCGGAGGGCTTATGGATAGTTAACATCGCTTTGTTTATAATTTTTAGCATTCTTTTTATCGGACGCTTTATGTTTTATTTTCAATCCGCGAAAAAGCTGCTAAAGCATCCCGTGCAATCGATGTTTTTGGGAGCTATACCTATGGGTTTAGCTACTATTATAAACGGATTTTTAATATTTGCAGGAGCGCAAATGACGCCCATAGCCTTAAATTTATGGTGGTTTGACGCTTTTATTTCTATAATTGTAGGTTTGTTGGTTCCTTTCTATATGTTTACGAATCAAAAACATAGTATAGAAGACATGACCGCAATATGGCTGCTGCCGATAGTCCCTGCTGAAGTTGCCGCCGCATCGGCAGGTTTCTTAGCTCCGCATGTTGCTCCTGTTATAGGCAGATATGTTATTATCCTCGGTTATGCGCTATGGGCATTTTCCGTTCCTCTTGCTTTCGGCATTCTTGTCATATTGTTCTTGCGCCTTGCATGGCACAAGCTCCCGCATAGGGATATGGCGGTATCTACATGGTTGACATTAGGACCGATAGGCACGGGCAGCTTAGGTTTGCTTCTTCTTGGAAACGATGCGCCTGCGGTATTTACCGGAACAAAACTTTATATTTATGCTAAAACCGCTTATAGCGTCGGACCTATAGGGGGACTAATTATGTGGGGATTCGGCTTTTGGTGGCTGATAATAGCTATCCTTATGACATTCAGGTATATGCAGGAAGACTTGCCTTTTAATATGGGCTGGTGGGGATTTACCTTTCCTCTGGGGGTTTATACTTCGGCAACGATTACACTGTTTAGATTAACGGGAATGGAACTTTTTAAGGTGATCGGCGCTATTTTTGTCATCATGCTTGCGTTTTTCTGGACCGTGGTTACATCGAAAACATTACATGGAATGTGGCACGGCTACTTATTTAAAGCGCCGTGTTTGTCAATCGAAACCGGACTTCCCGATAAAGATATGAGATGTGCCGATTAATCGAATAAATCCTTTAACGAAGCCTAAAAACCTCAAAATTGCCGATAGAAAATTCTAACACTGGATTCCCGCTTTCGCGGAAATGACTAAGAGAGAATTTACGATTTCACCATTTAGGTGTCATTCCCGCGAAAGCGGGAATCCAGTGTTCAAATAACTTTAAAGCTATTTTAAAGATTTCTACGGCAATTTAGGGTAAAACAGGTTCATTGATTTTTTCATAGTAATTTTTATCAAAAGAATAATTATACACCTCGCCTGTTTCTATAATATAATGCCATCCGTATATGTTAATTTTTTTGTCCGTTAATTTAGCTTTAATATAAGGATATGAATATAAGTGTTTGATTTGTTCTTTTACATTCTCTCTTTCGGTCAATAACTCCCTTTCTTTTTCATTGAGGTCAAGATTATTACAAGCCGCTAAATTTAACACTATTTTTTTAACATCTTTAGCCAGTTCTAACCATTTTTTTGTGTGAGGAATATTTTTTAGATCCTCGTCCGTCATATATAAAGCCTTGCATCCTCCGCAATTTGAATGTCCGCATACTACGATATTTTTTACATCTAATATATTTACGGCATACTCTATCGCGGAAGTGGTCGACAAAAACTCGTTAACATTTCTATAGGGCGGAACTAAGTTGGCAATATTCCTCACGACGAAAAGCTCGCCGGGCAGTGTTTTCGTTATGAGGCTTGGAACGACCCTCGAATCGGAACACCCGATAAAAAGCGTATGCGGATTTTGTTTTGCTCCCATTTTTTTAAAAAGTTCACTATATCTTTTATACTCATTATTATTAAAATTAATTACGCCTTCAAATAAATTATCCATGTTAAACTTCTCCTTTGAAACTGCTTTACGCCGTTATAATTTTATAATTTAAATGCCCCCTTCCACCCTGTTTCTCCCGTTTTCTTTTGCCCTGTATAAAGCATTATCAACCCGCTTAATAAGACTGTTAATAATGTCTTGCGTATTACCCAAATTATCTTTTTCGCCATATTCTACAGCCCCGAAACTACAGGTAAGCCCGTAAATATATTTAAAGACATTTTCCTCGATTAATTTTCTTAGGCTTTCAGCCTTTGCTTTTGCGTAAACTAAATTGGTTTCGGGCATTAATATCATAAACTCTTCTCCGCCAAATCTGACAAAAAAATCGGTTTCCCTTAAATTGGCTTTTATAAGATTAGCAAGCTCTATCAAAATATTATCTCCTATTTGATGCCCGTAATTATCGTTTATTTCTTTAAAGTGGTCTATATCGAACATAATTAAAGACAGCGGCCTATTATATCTAAACGCCAGTTTAACATACCCGTCCAAAATATTATCTAATTTTCTCCTGTTAAAAATCCCCGTAAGAGGGTCTGTTTCGGATAACTCTTGAAAGCGTAATTTCTCTTTTTCTAATTCCCTTTCCAGCAACACCTTATCGGTTATATCGAAAAATATAGCGAGAGCGACGAACCGCCCTTGATAAACAATGGTTTGGACATGAAACAATATAAATTTTTCTTTGCCCTTTTTGGTAAAAGTATTAAGAGCGTATTCAAAATAAAATTGTTCTCCCTTAAGCCTTCTTTCTATATTGGCTTTGATAACAGGTCTATCTTTTTCCCCAAATAAATCCCATATATTCATATTATAAAGTTCTTTTTCCGGATAGTCGAAAAATTCGACGGCTGCGGGATTGGCATAAAGTATCCTCGTGTCACTAATGTAAACTCCTTCGGCCATGCCGTTAACTATAGCGCTAAAAAGTTCCTCGTTCTCCTTTAACCTCTTTTCTAATTCTTTCTCTTTAGTTATGTCCAAAAGCACGCAATCTATCATATCTTTTCCGTAATCATCTTTTTTCAAGCGGCAGGCAATGTACACATCGATAATCCTGCCTTTTAAAGTCTTTCTTTTCCCTTCAAATTCATACACCCCTTTTTTGATTATATTTTTTATAATGTCAACCCGCATTATTTCTCCGGGAGCATATAAATCCGCAATTTTGGTATTAATTAACTCTTCTTTGCCGCTTGCTTCAAAAATTGTTACCATATAATCGTTCACATTAATAAAACGTCCTTTTTCATCTGTTGTTGCCTGATATACCCCGATAGGCAGAAATTTTACAAGGTTATTATATTCGAGATAGGAATCCAGAAGCTTTTTTTCAAGCCCCTTCCTGGCGGAGATATTCCTTGCTATGCAAACGCCCATCCTTGTTTTTCCAATATCGAAAATATTATCAACCACTTCAACCTGTATAACTTTTCCGCTCTTCGCTACATGGTTAGCCTCGTAAGTCAAATGCCCTTTTGAAGCCAGCTCAATAAAATAATTTTTCATTTTGTCATAATCGGCTTTCGGTATTATATCGAGAGGGGAAAGCTTAAGAAACTCGTCTTTATTGTAACCAA
>JAJYQZ010000007.1 GCA_021794335.1 bacterium | reverse complement strand
TGTTTATGTTTCTATTCTGGATTGCTTCAATAGTGTTATGGATTAGTGCGCTTATCGATATTCTTAAAAGCGATTTTAGGGGCGGATCCGATAAGATTGTATGGCTTTTAGTCGTGGTTTTTTTACCGCTTTTAGGGGCAATACTGTATTTCACGATCGGAAAAAACCAAAAAGTTAATAGGCCGGCCGGGGACGGCAATCAAAATAATCCTCGATAGTCGGCGGCAAAAAGCTATTTTTTTATCATACCCTTTAAAATATCTAAATCGATTTTATGTTCCCTGTCGCTTCCGGGTGTTTCGATAATTAACGGTATGTCTTCGAGCCTTTTATCGTTTACAATAAATCCGAAGGCATCCATGCCGATATAGCCCTTTCCTACCCTTGCATGCCTATCTACTTTAGAACCGCAGGGTTTCAGGGAATCGTTAAGATGCATGACCTTTAACTTATTAAAACCGATAATATCTTCAAAATCTTTCATGAATTTATTATATTCGGATAAAGTTCTTATATCATAGCCCGCCGCAAAAATGTGGCATGTATCGATGCACACGCCTAATCTTTCGTTATTTTCTACAAGTTCGATAACCTTTGCAATATGTTCCAACTTATATCCTGTTTGATTACCCTGCCCTGCCGTAGTTTCAATAACTAAAATAACATCTTTAAATTCCGCCGTTTGCTTTATAATGCCGTTCAAATTTAATGCAATTTGTTTTATTATTCCCTCTTCGGATAAATATTTATTTGAACCAGGATGAAATACCAAATATTTTATGCCAAGCAGACTGCATCTTTTAATTTCATCCATAATACCGGAGGTAGTTTTTGCTTTTATTGTTTTATCCGTGCTTCCGGGATTAACTAAATATGAAAGGTGGACGGCAACCGTCAAGTTTTGACTAATTACGCATTTTTTAAAAGAAGATATTTCGTTAGAATCAAGCTCCTTTGCCGACCATTGCAGCTGGTTTTTTGTAAATATCTGAACGGCATTGGACCCCGTATTTTTTGCATGCGCACAGACATTTTTTAGTCCCCCTGCAATAGAAACATGTGCGCCTAATAATATTTTCATGGTATAATTAATTATAATTTAATTTTTTGCCCCATTGCAATATTTATTAAAATATTCTATTATCTCCTGATTTTTTTTATAATATTTTAAAAGCTGAGGTGCTTATGAAAGGGAACGAAGAAATTCTTAAAAGGCTTAATCTGAGATTAGCCGAAGAACTAACCGCTATCAATCAATATATGGTTCACTCCGAGATGTGTGATAACTGGGGTTATGGCGGGCTTCATAAAGAAATCGAAAAGCGGGCGATAGACGAAATGAAGCATGCCGAAAAATTAATCGGCAGGATATTATTTCTTGAAGGCATACCCGTAGTTTCAAATTACAACAAAATGTATATAGGTTCAACGGTCGAATTAATGCATAAAAACGACAGAAATGCCGAAGAGAATGCCATTAAAGCATACAACGAAGATATAAAGTTTGCCGCCGAGATTAAAGACAACGGAACAAAGGATTTAATCCAATCTATACTTGATGATGAAGAGGCTCACATCGACAAGCTCGAAGAATATCTGGATCAAATTGAGCAAATGGGACTTCAAATTTATCTTTCCACATATAGAAAGTAAAAATAGGGGGAATTGATAAGAAAAATACAACCTTTGCAGCCTTTGACGGAATAAACCGGTAAGATTATGGATACGATAGAAAAATTAAGAATCCTTTCGGAAGATTCCCGCTATGATATGGCATGCGCCTGCGGTTCGAACAACGATGACCGCAGAAAAAGGGGGCTGGACGGAAAATGGCTTTATCCCGTTGCCCTTCCAAACGGCGGATATTCCATACTCTTAAAAACGCTTCTTTCTAATTCCTGCTCGAATGACTGCAAATACTGCCCTATCCGTTCCGATGCCGATATACTAAGGTGCACCCTCAAACCCGAAGAAACCGCAAACTTATTTATGGATTATGTTAAAAAGAAAAAGGTTTTCGGTCTTTTTTTAAGTTCGGGGATAATCAATAATCCGGATTATACAATGGACAGGATTAATGCCGTTTCCCGTCTGCTCAGGTATAAACACCGTTATAAAGGGTACATACATTTGAAAATCATTCCCGGGGCATCGGATGCGGCTATCGAGGATTCCATCGCCCTTGCAAGCGCCGTATCGTTGAATATCGAAACGCCGGGCAAAGAAAGATTCGATTTGCTTTCGAGCAAAAAAAATTATATAAACGACATAATCCATCCGATAAAACTTATCGGCAGGTTAACATCTAAAGACGGCCGGTTTTCAAGGGTAAAATCCACGACGCAGTTTATCGTGGGCGCTTCAAACGAAACGGATTCCGAAATCATAAAATATATGTTCGGCCTATATAAAAAACTTAATTTCCAGAGAGTTTATTTTTCCGCATACCAGAAAGGCCTCGGTCATCATACTATACCGGGAGAGCAAAGAACCGATTTTACGCCGGAGCAAATCTTTATGCGCGAACACCGCCTTTATCAGGTCGATTATCTTGTAAGGAAATACGGATTTTCCGGCGGCGACATTATTTTAGATAAATCCGGCAATTTAGAGCTGGATAAAGACCCAAAAGAGGTATGGGCAGACCGCCACCCGGAATTTTACCCCGTAAGAATTAACATGGCGGATAAAGTATCGCTTCTTAAGGTTCCGGGACTTGGACCCTCCACGGCGGACATTATACTAAAAACACGCATTCGCGGAAAGATAACGCGGCTCGAGGACCTGGGCGTAAAAGGCAAAAGGCTCGAAAATGTAAAAAAGTATGCGATTATAGAGTAAAATAATCTATTTATGGTACAACGAATAATTTTTTTCTATTGCTGTATAATTTTTCAGATAATCGTATATGTTCATCCGGCTTTTTCCAAGGAAAGTTACGGGATAAATCATAAAACCGTGATGCTTCTTAAAAAAGCGGATAAGGAACGAAAAGATATATCATCGGCAAAAGATAGATCGTATTCATTTTATAAAGGCGAGATTCTTACATATAAAGTTACTTACATAAATATGATAGATGCCGGCAAAGCTATATTGTCCGCATCTTCCGGTTATTACAAAGGCAAAAAGGTTATAGTTTTGGGGGCTCAAGCCTACAGCGCAAAATGGTTTAGTTTTCTTTATCGCGTGCATGATGCAACCACAAGTTTTTTTTCGCCCAAAAGATGTTATCCTTATTTTTTAATAATGAAAAGACATGAAGGTTCGCATAATGATTTTATGGAAGAAAGATTAAACGGTTCTTATGAACATTTGATTAAAACGGATGAGTACAAAACTGCGTGGAAAAGGCTAAAAAACGGAAAGTTTCTGAAAATGTTAGGTTCAAACGGAAAATACAATAAGCCGGCTCTATATAAAGATAAAATTAATGCCCCGTGGAAAGCATTTCTTTCTTTTAACGATACGCAGGATGCATTAAGCGCGCTGTATTACCTTAGGCTTATTAACCTTAAGGAAGGCAAAAACTATTATATACCGGTATACGAAAATCGCAAAAGATACATAGTTCTTATAAAAGCCGAAGGCTATTATAATATAGATACGCCTGCAGGAAAATTTAACACTATAAAAGTAAAAGTGTTTCTTAACTTTAACGGAATCTTTTCCCACAAGGGAAGTTTGGAGATATATTTTTCAACGGGCGCGAACCATACCCCCGTATATCTTGTTACAAATGTTCGCATCGGTTTTATGACGGCAATATTAACCAAGAAAAAAGTTTTTTAACCGCCGTCGCCGCATTATGCAATAATCCAAATCCCGATTTAGGATTTTATTTTCTGGATTTGGGAATAATAAGGCGTTTGCATTTTGCATTAAAAAGAGATAACCTAATTTAGAAGAATAAGAATAAAAAAAGGGGTTAAAAGAAAAGTGATAATAGCCGTGATAATAAACAAATAATAAGACCTTACGAAGATTATTTAAAACTTGAGGGGGTGTTACATGCAGTACACAAGACTTGGAAATACGGGACTTAAGGTTTCAAGGCTCTGCCTTGGAGCTATGACATTCGGGTTCAAATTTAGAAATATCGGCGCGGTCGGACAGGATGACGCAAATATTATGGTTAAAAAGGCTTATGAATCCGGTATAAATTTTTTTGACACGGCGGATATGTATTCATTCGGGCAATCGGAAGAAATCCTTGGAAACGCATTAAAAGAGCTTAACGCGCCGAGAGAAAAATTCGTCATCGCCACAAAGGTTCGTTCTCCTTTAAGCGAAGAAGCTATGCAAGGAACAGGTGATATAAACAATGCCGGACTTTCAAGAAAGCACATAATGGAAGCCTGCAATAACAGCTTAAAAAGATTAAAGACGGACTATATCGACCTTTATCAGGTGCACGGCTGGGACTCGTCCTGCGAAATGGAAGAAACGCTGGAGGCGTTAAACGACTTAGTAAGGCAGGGAAAAGTGTTGTATCCGGGCGTTTCAAACTGGAGCGCAAGGCACATAATGAAAGCCCTGTATTTAGCCAAAGCCAAAAATTTCAGTCGGTTTGTTTCTCTTCAGGCTTATTATTCTTTAGCGGGAAGAGACTTGGAACACGAACTTCTTCCTTTGTGCAACGAGGAAGGACTCGGCGTTCTTCCGTGGTCTCCGTTATCGGGAGGCTTTTTGACCGGCAAATATACCCGCCAAAACCCGAAACCGGCCGGAGCAAGGAGAAGCGAGTTTAATTTTCCGCCCATAGATGAGAGGAGTTATGATGCGATAGATGTATTGTCCGAAATAGCTAAACATAAAAATATCTCGATTCCTCAGGCGTCGCTTGCATGGCTTTTGGCTCAAAAAGGCGTTACATCGGTTATTATAGGCGCCAACAAAATGTCCCAGCTTGAAGATAATCTTAAATCCTTAGAAGTAAGCATGACGAACGAAGAAATTACAAAACTTTCGGATACAACGAAGCCCAAAAAATTATATCCGCAATGGATGATTGAATGGCAGAATGAA
>JAJYQZ010000045.1 GCA_021794335.1 bacterium | reverse complement strand
AATCATCTTGCTTGCATTTTCAAATGTAGCAGGTATTTTGTTTATCGTTATAAATTCCGCAATGTCTTTTTTAATGTTATCGTCGAATATATAATTTCTGTTTTTGTTTACCTTAAGCGGTTTTTTAAAATATTTCTCAAAGTGAAAAAGGGTTCCTGAGTTTGATTGAATTGCGCCGTATTCATGTAGTTGATTTAAACGACCAATCGTATATTTTTTAACGCCGTTTTTAAATAGATATTTAATCTCGTCTTTATAATCAATTGTTTCAGGAGCAAAGGAGGTTTCTTTGCGACAATCGATGATTTCCGGAACAAACTCCGGCTCCGGCTTTTCAGAAATACCGCTTTTATAATTTTTAATAAGCCAATATATCTCATCGGCGGTCAATTTTAAATCGCTTTCTTCATTTTCCTCTTTTTCGATCTCCCAAATTTTATCGAATGTTGCTCCTCTGGCAGATTGAGTTAAGAAATTTAATCTGCGTTTTATGTCTTCGCCGGTAAGACGGCTTGAAAGACTAATAATATCTTCGGGTTTAAGGGCTTTAAGATAATTATCGATAGTATCGTCTTTTAAATATTTTTCTGTGTCCATTATAAATTTTGCAATTCTTTTTTCAATGATGCTTTCAATTTTTTTTGATAGATTTCGCCAAATATAGTCCAATCTTACTTTTTTACTGGGTTCATAGAACATTTTCCGTCGGGGGTCAATTTGCAAATAATTGGCGATAAAAGTCCAACGTAAACCTGTTTTCTTTAATTCCTTTACTATTTCGGACTTTACAAGCATTATAGATTACCTTCTATTCTAATTATACAGGTTTAAAAAAAAAGCGCAAATAATCTTTAAATTATCGTCATAAAGTCTCGTAAATAAAGCATTTTGTAAAAATAAATACATATGCATTTTTGCCATATGACATTAGAAAAATAAGCTTGTAAAATAATAATATTAATGCACATTCAAACTGATTTCGCTCGGCAAGCGAAATATTTTTAAGCTTCTTAAAAATGATAGTTTTATATATTGTGCATGTATAAAAAAAGCTATCCAGAAGCCCATTAATTTTGCTAAAACAGGCCACTTACTGAGTAAACCGCAAGCTCAAGCTAAATTTATGAACAAAAATGCTTGCAGGAACGGGTCTAAAGCAGTTTTAGAAAAATTAGTGATGGTAGGTATAATTACAATTTTGAATTATACCGAATAGGAAATTGAGTCGGATAAGTCCGATTTTTTAAAAAAGTTATTGGCAAGTCTAAAAGTTAAAATCGGCAGTCCAGCTTGGTGTTACTGGTTTTGATAGTGCTTGCCAGCGCCTTTCTCTATCCCGTTGGGATAGAAAAAGTCGCAAAATCGTATATCTTGTTGATTGCGCCTCTTACGGCGGTATTAACGGATACGAATATTATATAGGTTCCCGGATGTCTTGGTTTCACCTACCGTCGCGAAAGCGTAAAAAGGTTTGATATTTAAAACTGTATCGGGGCGAATGTAGAAAATGGGAAATTTAGTAGATTTTTACGCACAACATAGACGGCTTTTTATCGCGCAGAAACACCAAAATTTACAGCAAACAGAAAAGTTTAAAAACCTTGTCATTTTTAAATTTTTAACCTTTTGCGAAAGTAAATCGATTTACCACACGAAAGGCATTAAAAATCAAACCGCAGTGCAATTTTTTAACACTCCGGAAATGCTTGCATTATCTCACGAAAGCCGCAGAAAATACTTTCTTGCAATCCGCGAATTTTACAAAAGGTTTTTTAAAACGACTTTATTAAAAAAGGAAATCTTATGAGCGATGGGAAAATATTGACATTTAGAAATAATGCCGCAGTCGGGATTTTATCAAAAACGATAACCGCTTTCATCGGTCGAGGTTCGGCCACGACGGATAAAATCGCGGCTACATTAAAAGAAATTAAAAGTACGGCAGAAATAAAGAGCCTTAAGCATTTAGAACAATCGCATATTATAAAAGTTGCAAACGGATTAAGGGAAAAAGCCGAGTCCGGCAAAATATCGCTATCGACCGCAAACTCGTATATTTCATCGTTAAACAACATCGTTAAATATTCAGGGAACAAAGATTTACATACAATAAAAGCGGGCGATTTTGGCTTGTCAAGAAATATTTCAGAAAAGGACGGCATAAACAAAGAAAACACGAGGGAAGCCGCGGGCGCATTTAAAACGTGGATTTCTGAAAAATATCAGCAAACGGGCGACTTGAGATACTCTATTGTGAAAAATGCGGCGGACGTCCAGAGCGTAAATTTAAGGTTGCGGGAAAGCCAGCTTGTTAAATTAACATCAAAAGATTTGTCAAAAGACATTTTAAAAATAAACGCGAAAGGGGACGGGGCTAAAAATTCAAGGGCGCGGGAAATAAAATTAACGCCGAAACAGAAGCAAACGTTAATAGAGGTAAGGGATTTTCTAAAGGATAATGGACTTAAAAATTTAAATCTTGGGACATTAAAGGAAGGGAAAAGCTTTGCAAATCACGCTTTAGAGGCATTCAGGAAAGAGACGGGGGCGAGTTTTCATTACCACGGCGAGCGCCACTGGACAGCTCATCAGACATATAAGGACTCTTGGGAAGCGAAGGGATACGGCGGTATTGAGTGTAGGGCGCGGACCGGGGAGACTAAACAAGATTGGCAAAATAGAATTATGACAGAAACGGGCTTAAGCAAATCAGAATTTAAAGCATATGATAAAGAGATTCGGCAAGAAATAAGTCGGGATCTCGGGCACGAACGCATCGAAATCACTAATCGATATTTGGGGTAATTATGAAAGAAACATCAAAAAAATTCGTAGAAAAAGAAATCAAAGAAGTTATGCAATCAATGCTTGTGAACGTGGTATATCTTAACCCGGTTGTTGTGAAGCGCAACGCTGGACATGTAACCCTTTGCGAAGTTGATTTTATGCCGCCGTCCGAATTAGCAAAAACGGTATCCAAGTATTGCGGCGAAAAAATAATCTTTAAAGAGAAAGATAAAATCAAAGCATCATTCGATAAGTTCACTAAGTCTATAGAAAAGAAAATAATAAAAGAACAAAAAAGGCTCAATAGAAAGGCAAAGAGGAAAAGGAAAAAGATTCTAAAAGCAGTATATCGGGGCTTTGCCCCGACCCCACTTCCTTTGACGTCAAAGGAAGCGAAACCGGTTGGGTATATAAAAGCAAAATAAATAACTGATTTAGGCGCTTGCTCGTTGGCAAGCGATTAAAGTTTATGATTGATACGGAAAAATTAAAAACTATTGACGCCGAAATAATCCTGAATTTCCTCGGTCTTCCATATAGAATAACCGGGGATAGGATTATGGCAACAGCAGCATATCGGGACGAGAATACAGCGAGTATCTCGATTCAAGAAAGATACGGGAAATGGCTTTGGAAAGACTTCGGCAGCGGTTGCGGCGGCAGTTGGATTGACCTTGTAATGACGGTTAAGAATTTAGATTTTTTAGACGCTATAAAGTTTTTAAATGATATTGAAAACGCTGAAATAAATAACGGCGGCCAAGAAAAAAGACCTTTTTCTTTCGACCGCCGTGAAGATAAGCCTAACCGTATTGAAATAACCGCTATCGCCAAAATAATCGACGTTGAATTAATTAATTATTTGCGCTCAAGGGCAATTACATTCATGCCGGACTGGCTTAGACAGATAAATTATTCGGTTGTTAAAGATAATAAGACTTATCTAAATTCTGCCGTAGGCATCAAAAATATTTTAGACGGATATGCTATTAGGAACCCAAAAATAAAAATGAATATCGGGAAAAGCGCTTATTCGTTATTTGCTAAGGATAGCAAAAAGGAGCTTGTTTTCGTAGCCGAAGGAATGTTTGACGGATTATCGATTGCCGAAAAAATGAAAAATAATAGATTATACGACTTGATAATTCTAAACTCAACAAATAATCTTAATTCCGAAGTTATAAAAATTTTATCGGGCTATGAAAATATAATAATTGCTTTAGACAACGATGCCGCCGGCACGGAAGCCGAAGATAAAATCGTCCAACAGGTAAAAAATAGCAAAATACATAAATTAACCTTTAAGGCTAAAGACTTAAACGAAGCCTTTATCTTAAAAGAAAAAATAGGAGTCGCCGTATGCCGATAATAGCCCCCATAACCATTAAACCTGCCGAAAGGCAAAAGGTATTCTGTCCCGTTCTTATGAAAGAATCTGAATGCGAACTAACATCCGGAATTTTTTGCGATAAAAACCTTTCAGAAAAGATAGAATGCGCAAAGGTTCTCGATACTCCGAGTATTTATAATCTAATCCCGCATAATTCATTTTTATACAATTTCGTGGGATACTGCAACGGAATAACGGACGCACCGGACTTTTTCGCGTTCGGCGCAGGTTTAACAACGCTTGCGACAGTTTTAGAAAAGAACGTTTTTATTAAATGGACTGGGGGGAAATTGTATCCCAATACATATATTTTATTAATTATGAAATCCGGCGGAAGAAAAAGCACCGTTTTAAGGGTAGTAAAGCAGATACTCGAAAAGTTCGACACCGAAGGCGGCTCCCTCATTTTTCCGAACGATATAACCCCTGAGGCATTTTACATGATTGCTCAAAGCAGGCCTTACGGAACTTTTTTCCACGGCGAGTTCGGCGGGTGGCTTAAAGGATTAGACAGAAGCTATAACAAAGGTTTTAAAGAATTTCTGACGGACGTTTACGACGGATTTTCACAAAAGAAACTAATCAAGGGACCCAACGGAACCGGACAGCTTTTCAGGATAGATGAACCAGCCATAAACATATTAACCGCTTCAACTATCGCCTGGATTTCCGAGAACATAAAAGAGACCGACCGCCAGAGCGGGTTTATGCAGAGGTTTACCATATTCTACGCACAGCAGGATAAAACGGAAATAGCCCTGCCTATTAACCCTGCCCCGCCGGAGAATCTATTCAACGAATTAAAAAATATGTCTAACATCAAAGGCGAAATCAAGTTATCCGAAGAAGCAAGGGAAATTTATGAAGGATTTTACCATAGC
>JAJYQZ010000325.1 GCA_021794335.1 bacterium | reverse complement strand
ACTCCTTTTTAAAACAAGGGATACAGTAAAGGTTATCTCTTAAAATTACATTATTCTTTCCAACGGGGCCTGTAAGCTTTGGATCGGTTGAACCAAACAGCGCAATCGTTTTGAGGCCTTCTATGCTCGAGGCTATATGCATTAAACCGCTATCGGGGGTTACAAAATAATCCATTTTCCCGAGAAGCTCCTTTGCCTGTTTTAGCGAGGTTTTAGAAATAGCGCTTTTGATTTTACCCTCGCCAACCTCTTTTAGAATCTCCTGCGCAAAATATTCATCGCCCTTTCCGCCGAAAATCACGATGTTTGCATTAAAAGAGAGGATGAGCCTCGTAGAAAGTTCTATAAAGTATTTAATCGGCCACCTCTTCGTTTTCCATGCCCCCGTCGGATTTATCCCCACGAATATATTATCGAGGTTCCCAAAATTCTTTCTTAAAAAATCGTCGGCAAACTTTTTATCCTCATCGCTCGTGATAAGCGTAAGGCTTACATCCGGTATTTTTTTTCCGCCTCCGTTTTCGGCCAGAAACTGATAAAAATTGACGGCATGCTCAAGCGGCCTCCCTCTTCTGATAATCTTTTTATTGTTCAAAAAACCTAAATCGGCATATTCTTCCACATACCTTATTTTAGCCCCGCTTAAAAAGGCAAAAACGGATGTTCTGTCCACTCCCTGCAAATCGATGGACAAATCATAACGGCGGCTTCTCAATCTTTTAATTAAAGATAAATAGTCGCGGATTTTGAAATTTTTTTTATCGATGACTATAACTTCATCCACATTAGGGTTTAACAAAGCGATGTCCTTAGATTTGTCCTCTATAAGCCATGTAATAAAGCTGTCCGGATAACCCTTCCTTATCGATTCGACTGCGGGAGTCGCAAGAAGGCAGTCGCCTATAGAACTTAATTTTATAATTAAAATATTCTTTACTTTTTTATTATCTGTCATTTGCCGGCACACCTGACCTGTTAATAAAACAGCTTCACTTTAAATATCTTTCTTTTAAATTTAAAAAAATCGGTATTATGTCTTATTGCAACCCTTTTTAACGCAAAAAAATCTGCTCCCCTTTTTACGATACCAGTTTTTGTTATACAGGCGCCGAGAAAACCCGCCTTTTTAACAAGCGCCGCAACTTCTTCGTTAAAATCCCCGTACGGATAAGCAAAAAAATTTATATTAATACCCAATAAATTCTCAAGGTCTTTTTTGGACGCGGCAATTTCATTAAAAGCTTTATCCGGCGAAATTCGGGTAAGGCGCGGGTGCGTTTTAGTATGGGCGCCTATCTCGATGCCGTAATTTATCATCTCTTTCAGTTCATCCGCAGCCAGCATTTCATCCCTGTTTTCGCCGTTTTTTATGTCCCAATCGTTAAGCTCGCCTATAAGCCCGGAAACCATAAAAACCGCACCCCTGACGCCGTTCGCGACCATAACTTTAAGTCCGTTCGAATAAACCGATTTAGAACCGTCGTCGAAGGTTATAGTTGCATATTTATTTTTTCCGTTTATTAAATTTTGCAAACCTCCGGTTAAACGCGGCTTAACGGCCGGATCCGCGCCGCCAAAATAATAATCATATACGGTTTTTAATTCCGACAGAGTTAAAAAGGTATAGCCGGAATTTTTTAAATATTTTATCTGCCTGTCAAAATCCTCTTCGGCAACATAAAGGCCGGGAAATTTTGCGTTTTGCGGATACTTTCCTATTTTATGATATAAAAGGATTATAAATTTTGGATTTTGTATCATGCGTTATTATTATTTTATATTATTCTTTAAAATTTTTAAACAAATGAATTGTATATTCGGCTAAAACATTATAATATATTTATCACGTATAAAAAATAATAAATTTAATAAATGCAACCGAATTAAGCAAGGAGTTTATTTAAATTTAAATGTCCGAAAATACCTCTAATATCGATTATAAAACTGCCAAAACTTCCGTATCCGTCATTATTCCGGCTTACAACGAGGAAAGAAGAATTAAACAAACGATTTCCGAGCTCAGGTCATATTTAAAATCAAAAAAATACGCATATGAGATAATAGCGGTTGACGACGGAAGTACGGATGGAACCGTCACTATATTGAAAGATATGCTTGCATCCGATTTACGGATTATCACAATTACGAAATCGGGAAAGGGAACGGCCGTTAAAGAGGGCATTCTGTCCGCTAATTATGAATATGTATTTTTTATGGATGCGGATTTATCGACGGATGCGGATGAGATTGCCAAATTTATCAATATTTTTAAAAAAGAGAAGGATCTGGATGTCATAATAGGTTCCCGCTATTTGGAAGGCGGTTCGGTCATAATCCAGCCGCCCTTCAGGAATTTTGTCGGAAAAACATTTAGTTTTGTAAAGTCTAAACTTTTAGGCATTAATTTTTACGATTCGCAATGCGGATTTAAAGCTTTTAGATTGGAGACAGCTAAAAAGATATTTTCAAAATCGGTAATAAAGGGGTTTTCGTTCGATGTAGAAATACTTTATATCGCTTTGCTGAATAATATTAAAGTAAAAGAGGTGAGCGCCTCCTGGAAACATAAGCCGGGGGGGCATGTCAATATAATTGCGGATTCCGTACCGATGCTTATAGAATTGTTTCAAATTTTTCTTAACAAAAATAAATATTATTTTTAAACCGAATTTAGCTCCCGCAGGTTTTCTTAAAATTATGAAAAAATGAAACGGCTGTCCTATCTATCATAGATATGTCAGCCACTTTTCATGCTTCTTGTCCCCGCCTTTGACTATGTTAAAAAACTTTTCCTGAAGTTCAAGAGCAATTCTGCCCGCCTTTCCTATGCCTATCTTTCGGTCGTCTATTTCTCTGACCGGCGTAACTTCGGCTGCGGTACCCGTTAAAAAAACCTCGTCCGCAATATAAAGCTCGTCTCTCGTAACCCTTTCTTCTTTGACCTTTAAACCCATTTCATTTTCCATAACCTCTATAACGCTGCTTCTTGTGATGCCGGGAAGAACGGATGACAACGGAGGAGTTTTTATATAACCGCCCGAATAAACAAAGATATTTTCGCCGCTCGCCTCGCAAACAAAACCTGAGGTATCCAGCATAATTGCCTCATCGTAACCGGCGCTCACAACCTCTTTTTTTGCAAGTATGGAATTAATGTACTGGCCTGTCGATTTTGACATCCCCATAAATGTGTTGACATGGAACCTTGCGTAAGACGATACCTTGGCCTTAATGCCTGTTTTAAGGGCTTCTTCCCCCAGATACGCCCCCCAGTACCATGCCGATATCGCCACTCTTGTATCATAATCCTTTATAAAAATACCTAATCCGCCCCTATCTCCGATAAAAACGACAGGTCTTATATAACATTCTTTAAATTTATTTATTTTAACTACTTTTATGATTGCGCTTTTAATCTCTTTTTTTGCATAAGGAACAGGTATTTGAAGTATGTGGCAGGAATTATAAATTCTGTCGATATGTTCGTCGAGCCTGAAAATCGCCGGCTTGCCCGATTTTGTTTCATAACATCTGATGCCCTCGAAAGCCCCCAAGCCGTAATGCAAAGAGTGGCTGTTCACCGAAACTTTTGCGTCTTCATAATCTACAAACTCTCCATCCATCCAAAATTTAGACCCTGCAAAAGGGCTGATTTTTTCCTTACCTTTACTCATTTTTTATCTCTTTTTCAAATTTTAACGATTAAGTAAATCAAAATAAAAAAGTGTTTTACTTTATATAAGTTGTACAATAATATCATTTACCGAAGGCTTCTGCAATAGATTTTTTATACGGGGGATATAAAACTCCTTTTTCCGTTATTATCGCTTTGACATATTTATTCGGCGTTATATCGAATGCGTAATTTAAAGCCTCAACGCCGTTTGGGGCAATTCTTGTTCCGAACACATTAACAACTTCATCTATGTCCCTTTCTTCTATAGGAATTTCATCGCCGGATTCGAGTTTTAAATCTATGGTAGAAAGCGGGGCGGCGACATAGAACGGAATATTATTTTCATGCGCCAGAACCGCAACCTGATATGTCCCGATTTTATTGGCAACATCTCCGTTCGAGGCGATTCTATCCGCGCCGACTATGACGGCATTTATCTTTCCTTTTCTCATTAATAATCCTGCGGAATTATCCGCAATCAATGTTACGGGAATATTATCCTCCATAAGCTCCCAGACCGTAAGCCTTGCGCCCTGAAGAAACGGCCTTGTTTCATCTGCAATTACCGATATTCTTTTATTGTTTTCAACGGCAGCCCTTATAACTCCCAGCGCCGTCCCGTAACCGGCGGTTGCCAATGCGCCGGCATTGCAGTGGGTCAGCACCGTATAGCCGTCTTTTAAAAGCTCTGCTCCGTAATGTCCCATATTTTTGTTTATTTCTATATCCTCATCGTATATCTTTAATGACTCTGTTTTTATGTCTTGTACTATTGAGGTTACGGTTTTGCCTTTATCTTTTATAACGAGCGATTTTATTCTTTCTATCGCCCATCCTAAATTAACCGCCGTAGGCCTTGCCGAAAACATAAAACCAGCTATATTAAAAAACTTCTCCTTAAATGCTTCGTAATCCTTTGCCTCGGATGAGTTCAACAATGACTTGGCCCCGAGATACAGCCCGAAAGCGGCCGACACCCCGATAGCAGGCGCCCCCCTGACAATCATATTTTTTATGGCATCATACACATCTTCGTAACTTTTTAACTTGACATAGGAAATCTCCAAAGGAAGTTTCCTCTGGTCAATCATCTCGACGACATCGTCTTCGGTTAATCTTAAAGTAAAAAAAGCCACTTTTATTACCTCCAATTTTAATTCTTTTTTTAGTTAAAGGGGACAGATTTATTTATTTTCAGTCTAAAAAGCCGGCAAATGCGGACGGCAGTGAGAAAATAAATAAATCTGTCCCCTTTAACTTTTTTCTTTAATGGTTCTTTTTCTCTTCTATAAGGTTTTTTAATATCTCGTTCACCTTTTTGGGATTTGCCTTGCCCTTTGTCTTTTTCATTGCTTCGCCGACAAAAAACCCGAAAAGTTTATCTTT
>JAJYQZ010000266.1 GCA_021794335.1 bacterium | reverse complement strand
AATGAGGTCTTTTTTTTGAAAGCTCATATTTTTTCGACAAATTTTTTATCGCTTATACTTGTAATATTTACGTTAATTATTTCATTTTTTTCCGCTTTTATTTTCCTGCCTATAAAATCAGGACAAACGGGCAATTCTCTTCCGTCTTTATCTATAAAAACCGCAAGTTTAATCTTTGCAGGCCTTCCGAAATCGAATATTTCGTCTATAGAAGCCCTGACGGTTCTTCCGCTGCTTATAACATCGTCAACTAGTAAAATTTCCTTGCCGTTAATATCGAAAGGAAGATCCGTGGAATCGCCGGATTTTTTAACGGCAAACGGGTCGTCCCGATAAAGCGTCATATCTATATAGCCGATTTTACAGTCTATGCCGAACCTATCTAAGACTGTTTTTTTTATCAAATCGGCCAAAACGATTCCGCCGTTTTTTATGCCGATTATTCCTGCATTATTAAAATCTAAATCAGAATTTATTATTTTCTTTATAAAATCATTTAAAATTAAATCGGTCTCTTTATCGTCAAAAACTATAACTCCGCTTTTCGACATTAAATTCACCCTAAATTTTTAATTGGACATTCAGGAATTGTCTTAAAAAAACGATGCCAATAAATATCGAAATGATTTTTTGGATTCCATGAAAAATATATAATAAAAGCCTGACCTATTACGTCTTTATATGGAACAAAACCCCAGTATCTCGAATCGAAACTATTGTCTCTGTTATCGCCCATAACAAAAAGTTCTTTTTTTGGAACGGTAATCGGTCCGTAGTTATCCCTAGGCGAATCGTAGGCGGGTAAAATCTTGCCCGACCTCCATTTAGCGTATTTGCAATTATAAAGACGATTATTAATATAAACTTTGTTGTTTATTATTTGAATCTTATCGCCCGGCGTACCTATAACTCTTTTAATAAAATCTATACCTGGATGAAGGTTATATTTTTTTGCGTAAGGAAATTTAAATACTATAACTTGACCGGTTTTAGGATGCGAAACTGAAATTATATCTTTTGTGAAAGGAATATGTATTCCGTATATAAACTTATTCACCAAAATATGATCGCCGGGTATAAGCGTCGGTTCCATCGAACCTGAAGGTATTTTAAAAGCTTGGACGACGAAAGTTCTAAATAGTAAAGCTATAATTATCGCTATTATTATAGCTTTAAAGTAATCCCATAATGTATGTTTTTTATCGCTCATATAAAATATTTTAATTTTATAAATTATAGCAGTTTTTTTTAATAATGTCTAATACTGCAACATTGTCTTCAGACTTTTAATATAGAGAGGAATGCCTCCTGAGGAATTTCGACCGAACCGATATTTTTCATTTTTTTCTTTCCTTCTTTCTGTTTCTCTAAAAGTTTTCTCTTTCTTGTAATATCGCCGCCGTAACATTTAGCTAGAACGTTCTTGCGTAAAGCCTTTATCTCCTCTCTGGCTATAATTTTAGAGCCTATTTGCGCCTGAAGAACCACCTCAAACATCTGCCTGGGTATTAAAGTCCTTAGTTTTTCTACTATATTTCTCCCTCTTGCATAGGCTTTGTCCCTGTGTACTATAACCGATAAGGCATCTACCGGATCTTTATTTACCAATATCTCAAGTTTTATCATATCGGCGGGCCTATATCCGCTGAATTCGTAATCAAAAGAAGCATACCCTTTAGAAAGAGATTTTAGCTGGTCGTAAAAATCGAGAACTATTTCGGCTAAGGGCAATTCATAAACCAACTGAACTCTGGTTTTCGTAATATATTTTAATTCTACCTGTCTTCCTCTTTTTTCTACGCAAAGGTTTATTATTTTTCCGAGATATTCGGAAGGAACATAAATATTTGCCTTAATAAAAGGTTCCTCTATATGCTCGACCTCCTGCATTGAAATATCTTCGGAAGGCGGAAATTTCATAGGATTAAGAGCAGTTTTAACTTCTCCTTTCATTGTTATTATATTATAAAGAACGGTCGGCGACGTAGATATAAGACTTAAACCGTATTCGCGTTCAAGTCTTTCAACTATGATTTCCATATGTAAAAGCCCAAGAAATCCGCATCTAAAACCAAAACCTAAAGCAAGCGAACTTTCCGGCTCGAATGAAAAAGAAGAATCGTTTAATTTCAATTTTTCTATGGAATCTTTAAGCTCTGGATAATCGTCGGAATCTATAGGATATATACCTGCAAAAACCATAGGTTTCGGTTCTTTAAAATCAGGCAGAGGTTCTTTGGTAGGATTATTTTTAAGGGTTATAGTATCGCCTATTTTGAACCTTCCCGAATCTTTTATATTGGCAATTATAAATCCTACTTCTCCGGCGCTTAAAGCATTAAGCTCTTTCATAAAAGGGCTGTAAACGCCTACTTTTTGGACTTCATATGAAATTCCGGAGTGCATAAGCAGTATGGTATCCCCGGGAACGACGGTTCCGTCGAATACCCTTATTAGCGCTATAACGCCCTGATATGAATCAAACCATGAATCGAAAATGAGCGCCTTTAGAGGTGCGTGTTGGTCTCCGCTTGGATGGGGTATTTTGTCTATAACTGCTTCTAATATCTCTTTAATTCCTATGCCTTCCTTGGCGCTTGCCAAAATTGCGTCTCCGGCTTCCAATCCGACTACTTCTTCAATTTCTTTCTTAGTTTTTTCTGGGTCGGCGCTGGGCAGGTCTATTTTATTTATTACCGGAACAACGGTTAAGTTCATATCCGAAGCAATATAAACATTTGCCAAAGTCTGAGCTTCTACGCCCTGCGTGGCATCGACAACCAAAAGAGCCCCTTCGCAAGCAGCTAAAGACTTTGATACTTCATACGAAAAATCTACGTGCCCAGGAGTGTCAATCAGATTAAGCGTATAATCGACCCCGCCATAATTATATGTGAGCCTCACGGTCTGAGCTTTTATAGTAATACCTCTTTCCCGCTCAAGTTCCATGTTGTCTAAAAACTGCGAAACTTTTTCCCTTTCGGTAATTGCTCCGGTAAAATCTAAAAACCTGTCCGCAAGTGTGGACTTTCCATGGTCGATATGGGCTATTATTGAAAAATTTCTTATTTTTTTTATGTCCATTCGATTTTATAAATTTTATAATATTGCGGCCGTAAGCAAAATCGTAAGCCGGGTTCTGTATCTGCCGGTCATTTCTCTATGCGAACAACCCGAAGACCCTATAAGACGAGCAGCCTTAATCTTCCTATTTGTTCTTGCTCCTAACGGGGCTTGCCATAGACATTATTTACATAATGTCCAAGTGAGCTCTTACCTCGCTATTTCACCCTTACCTCTTTACAGTTACGGTAATTAAGAGGCGGTATATTTTCTGTTGCGCTTTCCTTAAAGTTGCCTTCACCGGTTTAAAACGGCGTTATGCTCTTTGGAGCCCGGACTTTCCTCAAAAAACAAAAAGTTTTTTGCGACCGACCGCTTTTGCTTACGACCGACAAATCATTTTAACAGCTTGATGTTTGTTCGTCAATATCTAACTTTTCTATATTATAATCTATAGCCGAATTTGCTAACTTATCTGCCATAGAATTAAGCATTCTCGGGATATGTTTAAATGAGTAAGCGGCGTTTAAATTTGCAATTAATTTTTTTGCCTTATTATAAAGAGGAATGATATTTGGACTTTTTACCGAATAAATTCCGTTTATTTGATTTATTAAAAGTTGCGAATCGGCTAAAAAGAGAATATTATATATTTCGGGGCCGGTTGTAAATTTAGATTTAGAGAGATATTCCAGCGCTATAATAAAAGCTCTATATTCCGCTTCATTATTAGTTAAAATACCAAGATACTGTTTTAATGAAATATTTTTTTTATTATCTTCATCTATAATGAAAATTCCTGCACCGGATTTTCCGGGATTTCCTCGCGACGCTCCGTCGGTGTAAACAGTTAAATTATATATTTTGAAATCCATATTAATTATAATAATTTTGGATATATTTTCTATAGTGTTTATAAAACATGCGGTAAAATATGGACATAATCTTCGTTATATTCATATTAACCGTTAAATCATACTTTAGCTTTGTTGACTTTTTTAGATGTTTTTGGAGAATGCGGCGCTGCTTCCGCAGCAGTTTCCTGCGGAACGCTTTCAATATAAAGAATTCTTGAACAGATTGGGCACTGCATAAAAACATTTTCCGATATAAGCTCGTTAAACTGCTGAGGAGGCAGCATTCTGTAACATCCGGTACAGGCTCCGGACTGCAGTACCGGAGCGATAACCGGAAATCCTTTTCTTATTTTTATAGTTTCATATGTGTCTAAGTAGCTTTTTTTAATTTTGCTCTTTACTTCATCTCTTCTGTTGAAAAAACCCTCTTTTGATAATTCAAATTCTTTCTCAATATTTTTTAATTCGGCATCTTTTGAAGATAAACTAACCTGCAGGTCTTCCGTATCTTTTTTTATTAAATTCATTTTGTCGCTCAAGGCCGTTTGATTTTCCGCCAACATAATTAATTCCCCTTCGGCTTTCTTTTTTAAAGCTTCGGTATCTTTTATTGATTTTTGAAGCGCGTTATATTCTTTATTAGTTTTTATAAGTTTTTGCGTATCTTTCATTTTATTAAGCTTGTCGTCGAAAGTTTGAATTTCTACATCTGTTCCGGATATTTTTTTATTTAACTCTGCCATATCTTCATTTAATTTTTCATGCTCCGATTTTTTTAAATTAATCCCGTTCTGCAACTCTTCAATTTCATTATTAATTTTCTTGATAGATTCCTCAAACTTTAAAAGTTCCAAATCAATATTTTGAATATCCAATATAAAAGAAATTTGTTCGTTCAAAGCTATCCTCCTTATGTTTATATATTATTTAAATTTATTAATGGGACTGTTTTCTCCGTTATTTTCAAAAACCGAAATATTAGAATTAAACTCTTTTGCTATTATATCTTTCGTTATTTCGGTAAAATATTTTTCCGTATCGAAATGAGACATTTCAATCAAGGATATTCCGCTCAAATTTGCCCTGATTGCCGTACTATGTTTTAATTCTGAAGATATCAGAAGATCGCAGCCCGCTTTTATAGCATTGTCTATAAAAGAAAATCCGCTTCCG
>JAJYQZ010000092.1 GCA_021794335.1 bacterium | reverse complement strand
TATAATTAAATTTCCAAGATATTATAATAAAAAAAATAAAAAGTTATTAATAAGCCCCGCTACCAAATGGATTAAACTAATCATTACGGGAGTGAACGGGAGAGCCGTTTTAAAGTGGGATTTTAACGATTGATTATTACCTGTGCAGATGAAATACCTTAAAATATCCGTTTTAATTTAATGCCATACATACCGTGACACATTTTAATGTTCTAATTATAGGTTCTGGAATAGCGGGTCTTTCTCTTGCAAATAGGTTCGGCGAAACGGTTTCCGTCGGCATATTTACAAAAAAAGAGGAAGCGGAATCCAACACAAATTACGCTCAAGGGGGGCTTGCCGCCGTTATGAATCTTACCAAAGATTCTTATGAAAAGCATGTAAAAGATACATTAGCCGCAGGCGACGGTTTATGCGACGAGGATGTCGTCAGAATGGTGGTGGAAGAGGGGCCGGGCGTCGTACGCGACCTTTTAGACTGGGGGGTTAATTTTGCGAAACACAAAGAAAACAATGAGGAATTTGATTTAGGACGAGAAGGCGGGCATTCCGAAAGAAGGGTCCTTCACGCGGGGGACATCACCGGAAGGGAGATAGAAAGGGCATTAGTCGATACATCGAGGAAAAAACCCAATATAAAAATATTTGAGAATCATATCGGGGTCGATTTGATAACGACGCATAAGCTTAAAGCCGAAAGAGAAAAGAAAAACAGGATTTTGGGGGCATATTTTTTAAATAAAAATATCAATAAGGTTATAACGGTGAGCGCGGATGTTGTCGTTTTGGCAACGGGCGGCGCAGGAAAGGTTTTTCTATATACATCTAATCCCGATATATCCACAGGCGACGGTGTTGCAATGGCAAAAAGGGCAGGCGCGAATATTGCCAATATGGAATTTTATCAGTTTCATCCAACCATACTATACCACCCTGAGGCTAAATCTTTCCTGATATCCGAGGCCTTAAGGGGAGAGGGCGGGGTTTTAAGGCTAAAAGACGGAACGCCCTTTATGGATAAGGTTCACCCTTTAAAGAGCTTAGCCCCGAGGGATATTGTGGCAAGGACGATTGACTTCGAATTAAAAAGAACGGGGGGTGATTGCGTCTATCTCGATATGACTCACAAAAGCAGGGAATTTTTAGAGAAAAGGTTTCCCGATATATTTAAAACCACTTTAAGTTTCGGTATAGATATGTCAAAGAAATGGATTCCGGTTGTTCCCGCCGCCCATTATCTTTGCGGGGGGGTGTTGACCGACAAAAAAGGACTTACATCGATAGGCAATTTATATGCAATCGGCGAGGTAGCCTGCACCGGTCTTCACGGGGCAAACAGGCTTGCAAGCAATTCGCTTCTCGAGGGATGCGTTTTTGCAAAAAAGGCTTATGAGGCAACAGTCCCGATGTTTAAAAAAGACGAGGGGTTTGGTAATGGCGAGGCAAGAGCGGTTTCGGGCTTGGTATTGCATAGCGGTGAGCCTGTTACACTACCCGAGTGGAAAGATTTTGGGCTTGAGGTAGCGGATGAGCTGATAGTTATAACGCATAACTGGGATGAACTCCGGCGCGCTATGTGGAACTATGTGGGCATTGTTCGTTCAAATAAAAGACTTGAGAGGGCAAAAAGAAGGATAGACAACCTCATAGCCGAAATCAAGGAATACTACTGGAATTTTAAAATATCTCCAGATTTATTGGAATTAAGAAACATAGCCGAGGTTGCAAACCTTATAATCACATCCGCAAGCCTAAGAAAAGAATCAAGAGGAACACACTACAATATTGACTATCCCTATAAAGACGATACTGCGTTTAAGCACCCTACGATACTTTAATTCAACAATTAACAATTAATCCAGCTGCTTCTAAGTTCTTCCGTTTTATTTATTCTCGGCCTGTAATTTCGTTAAAATTTCACAAAAATTTAATAGAATTGAAACAATTCCGTCATAATTCTGTAACATAAATATGATATAGTGGATTTAATTAAATTTAATTAAATTAAATCAATATTACACTAAACCGGAATCAAAAAAGAAAAGGAGGGATTTATCGTGAAAATGAAAAACAATTTTAATATTTTTTCTCTTTTTAAATCAAAGCAAAACAGGCTTCAAAGAAAACAAAAAAACTGCAGGCAAATTATGAAGGAAATATCTAAAAGAATAAAGGAACAGAAAGATTTTGAGGATTTATATATACGGCTTATGAAAATAAAAGCGTACGCCTCTCTTAAAGAAGCCGGAGTAAATATGGAAAAATTACAAAAATTATAAGCCGAAACCGAAATGGACAGGCGGGTGAGACAGTTAGAATAATGCCAAAGCCCCCTCCCTAACCCATAAAGGGAGAGGGGAATTTGGTCTATATCCTGAATAGCCGTAAATTATAAATTATGCGTTATGACTGGCAGGGAACCATATAAAACCCTTCTATGTTATCGTTTATCGAATATGCCATATAATACGAATAGCTATCAACCGTTGTGCCGTTTGAATAAACATAATCGACGGCGCCGAGAGGTAAGATATATTCGTTATTTGGAACATCAAAACTTGGCTGTAAGAAATTAGGATTGGTAGCCGTGCCGTTATCGCACGCAGGTGTGTATGTTACAGGGGTTTTAACGCTTCCGGGTCCAACGGCTGTTCCCGCAGCATAATTAAGCCACCACGAGTTTGACAGGATGTTAGCATTACCGACAGGATCGCCGAAATTATACATAGTACCGGATCCGTAACCGCTTGACGGCATTTGATAATTTGGTAAAGTCAAAAACGGGTTTTCGTAAGGATTGTTTCCGGGGGCATTAGCCTTCGGCGCAGTTCCTAAAAATGCTACAGTTCCCGCTGTTGTTTTGCTGGCTCCGGTAACCGTAACATAAGACGATAAATCGTTATTTACCAAATTTTTTGAAAGCTGGGTCGTCAAGCCTTCGCCCAGTGAGCCGACCACGCCCTGCGAAGCCGCCTTGTTTGCCGAGCCCGTTAAATTTACGAACTTAGGCAGGACGACAGCCGCCAGAATACCTATCAGCAAAATGACCATAACCAGCTCGATAAGGGTAAACGCCCCGCTGTCATAAATAACTCTTAAGCCTTTTCCCCTTGCTAAATCATGAGATTTACTTCCCATAAATTAATCCTCCATAAAAAATTAATAAAAATAAATTTCACATTAAACTTGCCAAATTATATTAAATAATAAATAAACATAAAATATGATATTTTTATTATACATCCCGATTATTTTAAAAATCAAATAAAAAATTTAATATACATTAGGATCAAGGTATAAATATTCTTGATATTGATATAATATATATATTGGTATAAAATAAAAAAATTAAAATTGCATAGGGAGGCATTTTTTTATGATTAACGACAAAATCATCGAAATTCTTAAACACGAAGGACCGGCGAGTTTTGCGACTAATGGAACGGACGGAATTCATATGGCCGCAACATGGAACAGTTATATCGAGGTTTTAGATAATAACACTCTTTTGGTTCCAGCGGGTCATTTAACAAAAACGCAAAGGAATATCGAGGCGGGCAGCGAGGTTCAAATGATACTTGCTTCCAAAGATGTTGCCGGCTTGCAGGGCAAAGGCGCCGGGTTTTTGCTTAAAGGCAAGGCGAGGTTCGAGGATAGCGGAGCTAACTTCGATAAAATAAAATCCCGTTTTAACTGGGCAAGGGCGGTAATGGTGTTTAATGTAAAAGAGGTAACAGAACTCACATAAAAAAAAGGGGGTCTGATTTATTTGAATAAATAAATCAGACCCCCTTTTTTTTATTCCTTTTTTATTCCTTTTTTATTTATAATACTTGGTCGGGTCTTTAATTTCAGCCTCTTCGAATCCTCTTCTCCTTAAAATGCAGGAGTCGCACACCCCGCACGCCAGACCTTCTATCGGGTCATAACAGCTATGGGTCAGCTCAAGCGGCGCGCCGATTTCAAAAGCCCTGATAATTATATCTTTTTTGGTTAATTTAAGGAGCGGCGCATTTATCTTAAAATTTATTTCACCCGTTACCGATGCTTTAGTAGCCAGATTTGCCATTTTTTCGAAAGCCCTTAAATAGTCCGGCCTGCAATCGGGATAACCGCTGTAGTCGATATAGTTAGCCCCTATAAAAATGTCGCCCGCCAGGTTAACCTCCGCAACGGCAAGAGCATAAGACAAAAATATCGTATTCCTTGCAGGAACATAAGTTATCGGAATATCATTTGCGTTGTTCGCCTTTTCCGGTTTATTTTTATTAATCCTGTTTTTCGGTACGGCTACGGACAAATCTACTAAAGCCGAGCCTTTAATTTGACCGAAATCTAAATTGACGATGGCATGATTTTTTAAATTAAAAAAATTGACTATCTTTTTTGCATGCTCTATTTCTGCTTTGTGTCTTTGATTGTAAAAAAATGTAAGAGGAATAACCTCGAAGCCTTCATCTATTGCAATCTTCAGCACAGTGGCGGAATCGAGTCCCCCGCTAAAAAGAACGACGGCTCTTTTATTGTTCATATTGTTTGCATTTTTTAGCTTATCCATTTACCTATTATAATATATATTGTCGTAATTTGGGATATATTTTTAATTCCGCGCCGCTTTCGAAGCCGCGGATTGTAATAAAAATTTAACATAACTGTAATAAAACCGTAATATTGAAATGATAAAATAATAAAAACAAAGATTTTTTTAATGAAAATCCTAAACGGATATGTTATAATCGGACAAAATTTGATAAAGGAATATTAACTTAGAAAAAAGGAAGGTTTTTTATCTCGATGTTTAATCTAAAATATAAAGACGACCTCTATAAGTTTATCCTTTCGATTTTTGTGTTATCCGTTATTTCGGTTTTTTTAATAGCGGTTACCGTTATACTTTTTTACAGCTACCCCGCAATTATCAGGTACGGCTTTCCATTTTTATGGGTTAAGGAGTGGAATCCTCCAAAAGAGGTTTTTGGCGCGCTTACCTTTCTTGCCGGAACTTTTATGGTAACATTTCTTGCTTTATTGTTTGCCATACCTTTTAGTTTCGGCATAGGTATATTTCTTCAGGAATACTGCCCGTTATTTTTA
>JAJYQZ010000302.1 GCA_021794335.1 bacterium | reverse complement strand
TATCTTCTACTCTTTTCCCTTTTTCGATAATAATCGGCTTTATCCCATTGCTTACGAATGAAACGGCTGCAAAAATTCCGGCAGGACCCATCCCCGCGATTAAAACATTAGGTTTGTTTTTTCCGGCAGTATTATCCGCATATTTTGCATTTTCAAAAATATTATTCTTTTTACCGTAAAAAAAGCCTTCTTCTTCTTTATTAGCCTTCCTTGCTTTTATTTTATTTTCGAGCAAATAATTTAAAACGATATCTTCGACTTCGGCATTTATGTTAAGCGCCTCTGTGCTTGCGTTCACATCCGTTTCAAATCGTTCAACTTTTATATTTATAATGGCTTTAAAGACAGTTTTAGGCTCTTTTTGCCTTAAATCTAAAGATTTCTTAATAATCTTAGAAGAAATTAATAAATCTTTTTTATCTAAATCTAAATCCCCTTTTTCCGAACGGAATTTAAAGTTTTCAAATATTTTTTCCAAGCGCTTGGAAAAAAAATCCTCGTATGCCTTTTCGAAATGGTCGCCGCCGCCGATTACCCCTGTCTTAAAATCGTATATAATTAACATAAAATACCAAAATATATCCGTGATTTTATTCGATACAAAAGTTTATGAGGGATTTACCAAAGATACCGCAGGTTCTTTAGCCAACTCTTCTTTGCTTAATTTGATTGAATTTTTAAGCGGGATTAAAAGCACGGGGCACAGGGAATTTTTTGCAACCGAAAAAGAAATAGAACCTGATATAAATTCCTTAACGCCTATTTTTTGATGAGTTCCTATGACAATTAAATCCGACCCTTTTTTCCTCGAAAAATTAAGAATTTCGGATGCGGGGAAACCGTAAGATATAAAAATCTCATAATTTAAATAATATAAACCCGATTTTTTTAATCCATCTTCCACGGCTTCATATGCTTCCTTCATTTTAAGCCGAAGATTGGCCTTCCTGTTTATTATAGAAAACGGCGCGGAAGAGATTACATGCAAAATGTAAAATTTTGCCGCATTTTCCCTAAAAAACGAAGCGGCTTGCGTTAATATAAAAGATGTTTCAAAATTTAAATCGATTGCGACAAGAACCTTTTTTTCTATTTCCATATTTTAATATTATCTAATTCAAACAATTTTTTCAAGGATTGTAAAATATTAATAAACTATTTAAATATCCCAAATCGGGATTTGGGAATATTAACCGACTTGATTTTTAAGAAAAAATCGGGTACAATTTTACATAATTGAGCCGCTTGTTAGAGCGGAAGCCGAATAATAACAGCAATATTTGCATATGGGGGATATATATGTGCGAAGATTACCATAACTCGAATTTAACGAAAGAAACAATAAACCTTGAAATGGCAAGACAATCTTTAATCGAAGAATTTCAAGCAATTAACTGGTATCAAGAAAGATTCGAACTTACCGGAGACGAGGAATTAAAAAAAATTTTAGCCCACAACAGGGACGAAGAAAAAGAACATGCGGCAATGCTTATGGAATACATTAGAAAAAATGACCCCGTTCAGGATGACAAATTTCTTCATCACGATTAATCACGGCTTAATTAATCTCCGCCGTTCTAATGTTAAGGTCTTTATCTATTTTTAACAATGTATAATTGTTGACGCACTTCCACCCTCTGTCGGAATCGTAAGGCTCCGATGCAACCACGGCTTTATCTTCGTCTATCAAGTAATATAAAGAATAATATGCCAATCTCGGCTGCTTCGCTGGATCTTCCCCTTTCTTTTTAGCCTTCGCAAGCCTTAACGCATACAGGTCGTTTTTTGGATCTTTCAGTAAAAAATTGATGGCGGTAAAATCGAATCTATTAACAAAATCGGAAATAAAATCTTTAAGTCCGTCGAAATCGACGCCGTTTTTAAAATTGCCGGCAATTAAGTTTAACAGGGCCTGCGAGTCCGTCATAGATTCGTCTCCAAGGTTATAAACCGTTCCATTATGGGCTAATACATAGCTTGAATAAGGGCTGTCCGAATTTTCCCAATCGGTAACATTATTAATCCCCTTAACTTCAAAAAAATCCGGGCTCACATAGGGGTGGGCATGGATATTGTCAATCTCCCCTTTTCCGCTTGAAGCCAGTCTTATATGTGATATTAAAAGATTTCCGTTAATATAATTAAGTCTTTCGGATAACTCTGCGCTTTCGGTAATAGGGGTTCCGCTTTTAAACAAAAACTCGCGCTCAGGTTCTTTACCTTCATTGTTTTGCCCGTTATTTTTAAACGACATAACATATATGCCGAAACCATCTTTGTGAGGGGCATCGTAAGCTTTTTTAGACTGCGCCTTAAGGCTGTGGAATGCTCCCCCGTTTTCTCTGTCTTCGATTATGTATTTATAATAGATTTTATTTTTTGACATAACCCCGATCATTCTACACACGCTGTTTTCTCCTCGTTTAACCCTTTGTTTTAATACTATTTTATTAAATTTATTATTTTTAGTTTAATATATATTAATCAAAATAATGCTTTTCAAAAAGTTTTAATATATGTTATATTAAATGCGGGTAATCCGACAATACGGCAGGAAGATCGAAAACCCCGCCAGATTCGAAAGAAAGCAACGGTATTGATTTAGAATGTGCGTGTTTTCTCGGATTGCCCTGCCATTAGCTATTGAGCCTTTATGACTTTGCTCTATAATACCATAAAAACAATATAAAATATATCCCCCTAATTGCAGGCAGAAACTTTTAAGTGAATATAATAAATAAAACTGCAAAAATTAGCACTGCCCTTCTCACAGGCAACGAAGCAATAGCCGCCGGCGCTTACAAAGCCGGCGTTCATGTGGCAACAGGCTACCCGGGCACCCCAAGTTCCGAAATCCTTCCCTATCTTGCAAGATTTAACAATGCTATCGTTAACTGGTCGATAAACGAAAAAACGGCGCTCGAAATAGCGATCGGCGCATCTATCGGTTATAAAAGGTCTATGTTCGCCACAAAACATGTCGGACTTAATGTAGCTTCGGATCCGCTTATGACTCTTGCGATAACGGGAGTTCGCGGCGGCATCGTCATTATCACCGCCGATGACCCCGCTATGCACAGTTCTCAAAACGAACAGGACAACAGGTTTTATTCAAAATTTGCCAAAGTTCCGATGTTTGAACCCTCGGATAGCAACGAATGTTTTAAATTTACCGATTCGGCTTTTGAAATAAGCGAAAGGTTCGATACGCCCGTTATAATCAGAACGACTACAAGAATATCCCACTCAAAAAGTATTGTCCATATTGAACCGGCTTATCTGCCGAATATGAATTCAAATTTAGAAAACGAAAATAATTCTTGCCTGAAAAAAAAACCATACATTAAAGACATAGAAAAATTTGTTATGGCTCCTGTTTATGCAAGAAAGAGGCATAAAATTGCAATAGAAAGGCTAAAAAAATTGCAGGAATTTTCAAATAATTCCGGCATTAACAATATCGAATATAACAGCCTTGATTTTGGAGCAATTACAAGCGGGATTTCCTACCAGTATGTTAAAGAAATTGCTCCGTTCGCCTCGGTTTTAAAACTCTCTTTTTCTTATCCCCTTCCTGATTTACTTGTTAAAGAATTTGTAAAAAGAGTAAAAAGCGTCATTATAGTCGAGGAATTAGAACCGTTCATACAAAATGAAATATCCTCCATAGGCATAAACTTAAGGGGCAAAGAGATTTTTAACAGATTCGGAGAACTTACGCCTGATATGGTAAAAGAAGGGCTTATAAGCGCCGGCTTTATTAAAAAATATGACAATAAATCGTCTGACAAATTGCAGGGAAAAGGCGGCTTGAGCAAACTTGACAGTCTTTTGGAAAAATTGCCTCAAAGGCTTCCTGCTCTTTGCAGCGGATGCCCGCATACCTCCGTATTTTATGCCCTGAAAAAACTCAAGGTTCCGGTTATGGGAGACATAGGCTGTTATACCCTTGGCGCATTACCGCCTCTAAATGCAATGGATAGCTGCATATCGATGGGACTTGCCTTTGGAGCGGCGCAGGGCTTATCTTTATCAAATTCCTCGCATAAAAAAATTGCAGGCATAATGGGGGATTCTACATTTTTTCATTCCGGTATTACTTCATTAATAGACGCAAAATACAATAACGCATGCTTCACGGCAATTATTTTGGATAATTCGACAACCGCGATGACAGGCGGGCAGGATCATCCCGGAACCGGTAAAAACCTGTCTTCGGGTCAAGTCGTATCTAACAAAATAGACATAAAAAGAGTGGTGGAAGGCATTGGAATAGATGAAATATACATAATTGACCCGTATAATTATAACGCCGTTTATAAAACCTTAAAAAAGGCGCTAAGCTCCAAAAATTTAAATGTGATTATCACAAAAAGGCCGTGCATTTTATATCCATGCAAAATCGATCTAGGTAAAAAATTCAAGATACTCGAAGGTTGCAACGGATGCAATCTCTGTATGCAAATCGGATGCCCTTCTATCCTTAATTCGGAGAATTTTTTGGATAATAATAAACCGATTCCTTTTATCGATAGCTCGTGCATTGGTTGTTCTATTTGCAAAGACATATGCGTATTTAACTTTATCGAAGAAATTAAAAATTAAATCTTAACGAACGAACCTTAAACTTATGGATGCGCAAAATATATTAGTATGCGGAATCGGCGGACAGGGCGTGGTTCTTGCCGGAAAGATTATCGGTAATGCCGCTTACGAAAAAGGCTTCGATGTTAAGACTTCGGAGGTTCACGGCATGTCGCAAAGAGGCGGTTCCGTCTCGACTCATATAAGATTTGGGGATAAGGTATTCTCGCCGCTTATACCGGGGCATGGCGCCGATATACTTCTTTCATTCGATATTTACGAAACTTTAAGGTATGCCAAAGATTTTGCGGATAAAAAAACATTAATAATTTCGTCAAATTATGGTAAAATTCCATTGTGGGCATCCACCCGTGAAAATGACAGGATTTCTATTGCGGAGATTAGCGGGGCTTTAAAAATTAATTTCGATAAACTGCTTATGGTTAATAATAAAGAAACGGCAATGTCTTTAGGAAATATCAAGGTTGCCAATATTATACTGATAGGGCTTTTGTCAAA
>JAJYQZ010000162.1 GCA_021794335.1 bacterium | reverse complement strand
TCGGCAAGCTTGCGGTCGATAGTTTTGCATGAGCGCCTGTATCTTTTCCCCTCGAACACGAAATCGTAATAATAAAACTTGCCATCTTTTATAATAGCCATATTTTACGCACCTCTTAGGGCTTTTTGACTATTATATCACCCATGTGAAAATTCCGCCATAAAAAAGACAAAAATGGGTAAAAAACGATATTATTTGATTAAATATGAAAAAGGCTTGAAATAGGAGAACCTTATAGAATATGAGGTTTCAAATGGGGTGGATGACAGGTTTTGAACCTGCGACCACCGGAGTCACAATCCGGGGCTCTACCAGCTGAGCTACATCCACCATAAAAGAGATACTATATATTTCATTTTATCAAAATTCAATTTAAAATTAAATATTTTTTTAAATTTAAAATAACGCGTCTATTCCCAACGACTTTCCGGCACCTGTAAATATTATCACCAATTCGCACATTATAAAGGTAAGATTTATCGCTAACTCTGCAGGACCCATCCAGTACATTGCCAGAAGATAATTAAGGTTTAGAAATATACCGACAAAACCCGCAATCCCGGTTAAAAATCCTGCCGTCAAAAAAATCCCCGCGAATAACTCTCCCATAACTATTAATATGGCAAACAAAAATGCATTTGGAATAACAAAATGATTTAAAAATATAACATAAAACCGCAACGGGTCATGATCTGCAAAATATGAAAGTTTGTTGTGGAGACTTGAAAAGAAAAATGGATTTAATTTAAAATGGGCGGCGTAAAGGAAATAAATACCTATATATATCCGCAAAAATGCATTCCAGACGCCTGAATTTTTCGCCGCCATAAAAATAATCTTAACCTATAATTATATTAATAATATATAATAACGCAATTTTTTTAATCTATAAATTTAATTAATCCATTTTTAATATTCAATATCGAAAATAATATCATGAAAAATTAATTATGTCTATTGCCCCCGCAAATTATTTTTTATGATATAATCTTTTTGTGGACAAAATATTTGTGGTTCATGAACATCATGCAAGCCACCTGCATTGGGACTTAAGGCTTGAAGAAAACGGGGTTCTAATTTCTTTTGCTTTGCCTAAGGAACCCCCGTTAGAACCCGGAAAAAGGAATCTTGCTATAAAGGTAGATGACCACCCTCTTTCTTATGCAGATTTCGAAGGCATAATTCCCGAAGGCCATTACGGCGCAGGAACCGTTAAAATTTGGGATAACGGAACTTATAGAATCATAAAAAGGGATAACTCTAAATATATTATTAATCTCAACGGCAAAAAAATGGAGGGCGAATATACCCTGCTGAAGTTCGATAAGGCAGGGGAAAATCACTGGCTATTTTTTAAAAATAAATAATAAATAATTCCTAATAACCAATAATCCTGAACGATACGCATACGCCCATTTTGCATAAACTATAATAAACTATTCGGTTGGATAAATTTATACAATCTATAAATAAATATATAATTTAATTCTATAAGGAGATGGAATGAAAGCCGATTTCTTAATTTCTAAAAAGGAACAATTTAGAAAGTTAGTTTCATACGGTCAAAGCCCGTGGCTTGACAATATATCGAGGTGCTTAATAGATTCCGGCGAACTTGAGCAATTGGTTAAAAGCGGAATTATCACGGGAATAACATCCAATCCTTCTATTTTTGAAAAATCTATAAATTCAGGAAAATGCGGATACCCTGAGTTAATTAAGAAACTCGCATCAGAAAAATTAGATTCCTTTACCATATACGACATCATCACGCGTGAAGACATTAAAAAAGCTGCCGAAATTCTTTTGCCCGTTTTTGAAAAAACCGGCGGAAACGACGGATTCGTCAGCATAGAGGTTCCCCCCAATATCGCGACAAATATTGAAACATCGATAAGCGAGGCCCAAAGAATATTTGCGCTTATAAACGAAAAAAATGTTCTGATAAAAATACCCGCCACAAAAGAAGGACTTGAAATTATCCCGATACTGCTGTCCAAAGGCATAAATGTTAATGTTACATTGATGTTTTCGGTAAACCACTATATTCAAGTGGCAAATGCTTACATAAGGGGTATTAAAAAGGCTTTAGAAAATGGAATAGATTTGAAAAACATTCATTCCGTCGCAAGCATTTTTATAAGCAGGATTGATACAATGGTGGATAGACAATTGGAGGAATTGATTAAAAATACAAACGACTCTTCCATAAAAGAAAAAATTACAAATTTGTTGGGAAAAGCCGGCGTCGCAAATTCAAAAATTATTTTTAAAAAATACAACGATATTTTTGATAATAGTAATGAATTTGCTCCTCTTAAAACAAAAGGCGCTAATATTCAGAGGCTTTTATGGGCAAGCACAAGTACGAAAAATCCGGCTTATTATGACTTAAAATATGTCGAACCTTTAATCGGTAAAAATACTATAAATACTCTGCCCGATGAAACTATCCTGCATATTGCGGAACATGGAAATTTGATTCCGGAAACCGCATCCGAAGATATTGATTATTCGATGCATATAAACGAAGAATTATTGAAAATAGGCATAGATTTAAATAAGGTCGGCGAAAAATTGCAATTGGACGGGGTTAAATCGTTTGAAGATTCCTATGAAAAGCTGCTTAAATCGATTGAAAATATTTAAAAAGATGTTTACAATTTATATTTAAATTAATTAATTTAAGGAGGCGCCTGCGGTAATGGAAATTAATAAAGGGTTTGGGAGGAAAGAATTGTCGGGAGAAGAAATCGAATTTTTAAAGAATTTTACAAAAAAATGCAGGGGAGATATTTTAAGAATGACCACGCTTGCCGCTTCCGGACACCCCGGCGGTTCGATGTCTTCAATCGACATATATGCCGTTTTATACGGATTTTGCAATGTTGACCCGTCAAACCCGTTCAAGCAAGACAGGGATAGAATAGTGATAAGCCACGGACACACAACGCCGGGCGCTTACTCCGCTCTCGGCAATTACGGATTTTTCGATATAGAAGATGCAATGTTAAATTTTAGAAGCGCGGGGTCTCCTTTTGAAGGTCATGTCGAAAAAACGGTTCCCGGAATCGAATGGAATACCGGCAATCTTGGACAGGGTCTTTCGGCCGCCTGCGGATTTGCATTAAATTCAAGATTGAATAATTTAAAATATAATGTTTATTGCGTTATGGGCGACGGGGAGCAAACAAAGGGACAGATAGGCGAGGCAAGAAGGTTTGCGGTAAAATACAAATTAAATAACCTGACGGTTATAGTAGATAAAAACGGACTGCAAATCGGCGGAAAAACATCCGAAGTAATGCCCGATAATATAAAAGAAAATTTTGAGGCGGATGGGTTTCATGTCATAGAAATAGACGGGCATAATTTTAACGAGATATATTCGGCCGTGAAAAAAGCTAATGAATTTGCCTCTCCGGTTGTCATTATCGCAAATACGATAATGGGAAAAGGCGTATCCTTTATGGAAAATCAGGCTAAATATCACGGCGCGGCGCTAAGTCCGGATGATTGCAAAAAGGCGTTGGCCGAACTTGGAGAACAGGACAATATCGATGAACTCTTTGACAAAAAGAAATTGGGTTTGCCTATTAAGCCTTTAAAAGAAAGGAAAAACCATTTTTTGATTTCAAACGCCGGCAATAAAAACATAATTTATACAAGAGAGAAAAACACGGACAACCGTTCGGCGTTCGGCAACGCGCTGTACGATATAGCAAAAAATTATAAAGAACAAAATAATTCCCCGAATATCCCTTTTGCCGTGTTCGACTGCGATTTAGAAGGCTCGGTTAAAACCGGCGCGTTCAGGAATGCCTTCCCCGATAACTTCTTCGAATCGGGCATAGAGGAACATAATACCGCCGTTATTTCGGGCGCGCTGTCAACCGAAAACATCCTTACCTTTTTCGCCGACTTCGGCGTCTTCGGAATAGACGAAGTTTACAATCAACAAAGGCTGAACGATATAAATCACACAAACTTAAAGGTGGTATGCACTCATTGCGGAATAGATGTAGGAGAAGACGGCAAAACGCATCAATGCATCGATTATTTCGGCGTAATCAACTCAACATTTGGGTTTAAGGTCATAATCCCGGCAGACCCAAATCAAACGGACAGGGCGGTAAGGCATATTGCTTCTAATGCGGGCAATTTTGCGCTGATTATGGGGCGGTCGGTTATTCCGGTTATATTGGATGGGGAAAACAAGCCGTTTTTCGGAGAGGGTTATAATTTTAGGTACGGAAAAATGGATATTATCAGAAACGGAAAAGATTTAACTATAGTATCTTCGGGAAATATGCTGACGCACGCGTTAAAGGGATACGAAATGCTTAAAAAAGACGGAATAAACCCGATGCTTCTAAACGTTTCCTGCCCAAGCGACATAGACCCTGAAGACCTGCGTCTTGCCGCAAAAACCGGCTTCATAGTTACGATAGAAGACCACAATATAAAAAACGGCATTGGGACGGCATTGGGGTCGCTGCTTGCCGAAAATAGCATAACGGTAAAATTCAGAAAACTGGGAGCAAGATTTTACAGTTCGTCGGGCAAACCGGATGACCTTTACAGGCTGGCAGGCTTATCGCCGCAGGATTTATATAATTTTGTTAAAAAAGAAATATAAATGAATTAGTTATTGTTCCAGAGCCTGCCATCGGCATTAATCAGGTCATCTGCTTCTTTCGGCCCCCATGACCCGGCTTCATAGTTTGGAAATACGGGAGGTTCTATTTTTGACCACCCGTTTATTATGGATGTGATAAACTGCCACGCGATAAGCGTATCGTCGTATCTTGCAAAAAGAGTCTGATCGCCGACAATTATGTCATATATAAGTCTTTCATAAGCTTCCGGGGGAGAAAGTTTAAATGACGATTTATAATTAAATACCATATTTACAGGTTCTATATCCATTTTAAACCCGGGCGTCTTGGCGCCGAAATTTATCGATATGCCTTCATTCGGCTGAATCGTGATTATTATAGAATTTTGTTTAATTTTTTCCATTCCATCTTTTCCGTAAAGACTGTAAGGCAGCTTTTTAAAAAACACCGCTATCTCGGTTTTATGCTTTTTTAATCTTTTACCCGACCTCAGGTAAA
>JAJYQZ010000352.1 GCA_021794335.1 bacterium | reverse complement strand
CCGTTGCCGTTGAAACCACTGTTAGCCTTGACCATTTAAAATTCCTATTTTATATATTTTAATTAAATTAAGTACTGTCATTATAACAATTTAGATGCGATTTTTACATTCTTAATTTAAACCCAAATAATAAAATTTAGTTTTTTATGCCGTTCTTAGTATAAATTCCCTAAGAACGGCGGCATTATTGTTTATTTCGTCTTTCAGGCCATAGAGCAGGGTTATATTTTTACCGCCGGTTTTTAATAATCGTGATATTTCCGCCAGCGAATTGCCTGATTCAGGTTTGCCGGACGAATTACAGCTGCCTGAGTATTCCGAAAGCTCCTTTAAATATCTTTCTTTAAATTCGTTAAAATCGATCGCCGCCGCCGTATGAAACAGTTTTCTTAATTCGTTTGAAGGAGCTATGTCTTTAAACCAGAAATTTATTCCGGCTTTTTCTTTGCTTACGCCCCTCGGCCATAGCCTATCGACCAATATTCTTATGCCGTCTTCCTCCGACGGTTCGTCGTAAATTCTTTTTATGTTTATCATGATATTTTTTACCCCCCTTAAATAGAATTATATATTATATTAAGTATATATTTTTAAGGTATAATTAAATATAAATTAACAATATAAACATATCGATTATAAAGATAAAATGACCGAAGAAGAGTTTACTAATATTTTAAAAACGGGAAGTTTTAAAGAGCGGTTTGATGCCGTAAGCAGGGCTGACCCTGCTTATCTTACCCGTGCCGTAAGCGATAAAGACGAAAATATAAGGTATAAAGTGGCTTCAAGAATACCGGCGGAAAATTTGCCGCCCCTCATAAGCGACCCCTACAAAGAAGTTCGCTTAATCGTCGCGAAAAGAATCGATGCGAAAGAACTGCCGAAAATGATTAACGATAAATCGTTCTGGGTGAGACATGCCGTTGCCGAAAGAATCGACAAATCGTTTTTGCCTTCGCTTATAGAGGATAAAGAGCCTATCGTAAGGATTATGGTTGCGGAAAGAATCGATGAAGAATATTTAAAGGATATGGTTAAAGACGGAGAACCGTTGGTTAGAAAGGCGGTTGCAAAAAGAATTCCCGCACAATATCTTTCCTTATTGCGGAATGACGCAAGCGAAAGTGTCAGAAATATCGTCTCGGAGAGGCTTAAATTATGAAAACGGTTCTTATTACCGGCTCAACAGACGGAATAGGCAAGCAGACGGCGATTATCCTTGCCAAAAAAGGTTTTTTTGTGTTAATACACGGAAGAAGCGGGGAGAAATGCAAGCAAACCGTGGATGAGATTGTTACCTTAACTAAAAATAAAAATTTGGATTACTTTGTTTATGACTTAATATCTTTAAAAGAGGTTTTTAACTTTTCCAACGAGGTTAAAAGGAGATACGATAATCTGGATGTCTTAATAAACAATGCGGGCGTTTATTTAAACGATTATACGCTTTCCCCCGAGGGCATAGAAGCAACATTTCAGATAAACTATCTTTCCATGTTCTTTCTTACATTAAATCTCATTCCCGTAATTAAACCGAGGCAATCCGAAGCGGCGCGCATAATAAATGTGAGTTCTATGGCTCATTCCCCTGAAATGGATTTCGAAAACTTAATCAAAACGGCAAAATACGACGGACACAGGGCATACAGTCTTTCCAAGCTCTGCGTGATTTATTTTACCTTCGAATTAAGCGAAAGGCTTAAGGATAAAAATATTACGGTAAACTGCCTTCATCCGGGCGTAATAAATACAAAGCTGTTAAGGACAGGCTGGGGCGGATTCGGCAAGTTTTTCAGCAGGGATGCGGGCGAAGGGGCAATTACGCCGGTTTATCTGGCAACCTCGGATGAGGCGGCAAATATCACGGGAAAATACTTCAGCGGCCTTAAAATAGTAAAACCGAATCCTGTGAGCCACAATATAAACGCAAGAAAAAAATTGTGGCAGCTTAGCGAAGAATTAATAAGGCAAAATGGGTATGATTTGATCCTAATTTAAACATTGTCCGCGATTGTTTTAGGATTTTCGCAGATAAACATTTTTTTCATATTTTCTAAAGACCTGTTATGCGCATCCTTGTCCGCGGAAGATACGCAATCTTCCGCTATTACAGGGTAAAAGCCGCGGTTTGCGGCATCCCTTGCCGAAGATTCCACGCCGATTTCCGTTGCAATGCCGGTAAAAATAAGCGTCGTTATATTCCTGTCTTTCGTCATCTGTAAAGAAAAGGATTTAAACGTTTTTTAGAAAGGGCTTTCGAGAATGTAAATCTTGTTGTTCTTGTATTTAAACAGGTACAGTCCTTTTTTAAACCTGTTGCCGTTTAAACGGCTGATGCCGCACACACCTTTGTACGACTTAACGCGTAAAATAGAACCGTAAAACGCAATGCCGTTAATATCTTTGTCCGGCAGGTTCTGTAACTGCCCCAAGCCTAAAGGCAGGGAACCGCCGCCGCTAATCGCCGCCGCCCCCGGGCGGGGAAGTTTCTCCGCCGCCTTAATCAATATCCCTCCGATATCGTAACCTTCGGCGCTGAGTATATTAGGCATTTTCCCATAATATTTTTTATACGCCGCATCGAATTTTTTAACGACGCCGTTGTCGTCATACTTAAAAAACCCGTTGGGAAAAATTGCGCCTTGCATATAAAATCCGTACTTTTCTACAAACGATTGCGAATCAAGCGAACTTAAGCCGAATATAGGAAACCCGTCAATATTATAATACATAAGCTGGGTCAAAATCAGCTCAAGCTTTGAGGGGCTTCCTATTACAAAAAGACCTTTAAAAGGGATGGCCGGTTTTGCCTTTGTTATGCCGTGCATAAGGTCGTAAGGGGTAACCCCGAGTTGCGCCTCCTCGGCTTTTGTTAAATGACCCTGTTCGACATTATGAAACCGGACGATTGAATTGAAATTATTAAAAAAATCGACCGTTTTGGAATCGTATGCGGCCGTATTTAAAATATTAATGCCGTATCTCAAAGAATAACGCCTTATATATGCAAGGATTTTTTCTCCGTAGCCGCCGTAAGGATATATGACCGAAATAGAATTTATACCGGCGTACGCGGCGTATTTAATTTCCGTTTTCATCTCCTGCTTTAAAGTCATGCCGTAACCGAAAACAAACGGCGAAATATCTTCTTTGGCTGCAAGCGGAGAGGGCGTTATTACGGGAATTTTAAATTTAACGGAATTATGCGCAAAATATTTTAATTGCCCCGCAAAAATCGGGCCGACCACGGCGCTTATTCCCTTTTTTGCCAGGGAGCCAAATATATAACCGATGTTAGTTCTGCCGGCATTTGCCGGTAAATTTACGATTACATACCTTATTTTTGAACCGTCGGGATTATTTGAGCTAAGCAGCAAACCGTTTATAAACTGTTTGCTAAAATAAGCAAACCTCCCTTCGGTTGGAAGCAGCACGGCAATTTTTATTGTTCTGCCTTTACCTGAAATATTTTTATCGTAAGCCGTATTTCCGTAAGACGGCAGAGGCGCAACGGCGATGGATAATAAAGGGGTTAGAACGGCAAGGCAGATTAACAAAAACCGAAATAATTTATTCTTCGCTTTCGCTTTTATAAAGATAAAACCCGTTGTCATTTTCATAAACAAAAAATCATATTAATTTTTTTTATTTTATCATATTATTTAAATAAATTATAGAGAAAGATTTCAAAAAATTTCAGATATAAAAACCCGCGCACATGCTTATGACGGACGAAAAAGGTTACCGGCAGGACGAAAGCCCGCCATATTTTAATTACAGGATAATACTGAAGGCTAAGGCGGAAGGATATATAAAAAAAATCCAGGATAATTGCGATATTGCAGGGAGCGATTTCAAAAATTCCGCCTTTTACCGTAAGTTTGCGGAAAAGGTCTCGGGCGAAATCGCCGCATTGAATAAACACCGCATAAAACCTGTTCAAACAACCCGTTTAATAAAAAATTGCGGAAAAAATTCTTTTACTCCCGCACTCCCGCAATTTTTGCATATCTATGACCCGCTCAACATTTTCAATATAAACATAAAGCCGCCTAAGTGTCTATTTTTGACATCGTCCAGATTCAAAGACGCTAAAATTTATAAGCCGGGCGAAAGCGTATTGAAAGATTTCAAAGACTATTATGCCGGAACCGGCAACACAAAAAGGGCTTTTATTTGCATTGGAACAAACAGCGAGGCCGAAATCGAATTTATAAAGAAATTTGACGGATCTCCGCTGCCGATAATCCTGCCGCATTATTCGCTTCTTAATTCCGGCGCCTCGAATAAACTGCCTCCGGCTTCAAGTTTTGATTTTAAAAATATTTTGCAGATTTCCGCGTTAGACCCGTTTTCGAAAAATTCAAAATACGGATTAGCCTTAAGAAATAACCTTGCTTTTCATTTATCGGAAGAAATGGCTATATTGTATCTGTCGGAGAAGAGTTCATTGTTAAGCGTTATGAAAAAATTTAAAGATGCGGGCAAACCGGTAAAGATTTTTGAAGGGGAACGGCATGCTAAAGGTATTCATAATAATTTAACCCTGCCCGGCAACAATACGTCCAAAAATAAAACGGAATACAGCCCTATTCAGGAATTTATATTAAAAACTTTGGAAAAAGAAAATATAACTATTGACAATTTAATAAAACTAAGCAATATTAAGTTTAATATTAACTCAAACGAAATTCTTAAGAATGTCTCGATGCTCGAGATGAATTCGGAAATAGAAAGATTCCCCGGCGGGGTTATTAAAAAATCAAATTAAATTAAAAATAATACTAAAACTTTATGAAAAATCTTGTACTTGTCGAATCTCCATCGAAAGCGCACACTATAAATAAATATCTGGGCAAGGATTTTATAGTTAAGGCTACGGTCGGGCATATTAAAAATTTACCCAAAAACACCCTCGGCGTCGATATAAAAAACGACTTCGAACCCAAATATGAAATTATAAAAGGCAAAGAAAAAACCATCGAAGAAATTAAAAAAATAGCAAAAAATGTGGAAACCGTATATCTTGCGGCAGACCCCGACAGGGAGGGTGAAGCTATAGCATGGAATATTAAAGAAATCATCGATACCATTAAAGGCAAAAAACCTGATGTGAAAAGGGTTCTTTTTAACGAAATAACAAAAGACGCTATAAAAAATGCTATAA
>JAJYQZ010000043.1 GCA_021794335.1 bacterium | reverse complement strand
AAACGCTTTCCATGCTTGATTTCGTCATAGCGTCGGTTCACTCTAAATTTAATATGCCCGAAGCCCAGATGACGGAAAGAATCATAAATGCGGTTAAGAATCCATATACTACCATGATAGGGCACCTAACGGGAAGGCTGCTTTTGGAAAGAAAAGGGTATGCCGTGAATGTTTCAAAAGTATTGGATTACGCCTCAAAATATAGAACTATTATCGAGTTAAACGCCAATCCAAAGCGGCTTGACATCGATTGGAGACACATTAAAGAGGCAGTTTCAAAATCGGTGCTAATCGCGATAAATCCAGACGCCCACAATGTTTCAAGCATTTATTTTGCCGGTTACGGGGTAAATGCCGCCAGAAAGGGTTGGGCAAAAAAGGCGGATATTTTGAATGCAAGAAACGCAGGCGAAGTAATGAAGATTTTTAAAGGCATAAGGGATTACAAGCTTAAGTTAAGATGAGAGGGATTTTTAATTATGGGTCTTTCCGGTGAAAAGGTGAAAAAATGATAAAGGCTTTATCGGTAGCGGGTTTTGACGGTTCGGGCGGGGCTGGAATAACATCGGATGCCAAAATATTTTCAAGGCTTAAAATATTCGGCCTGTCGGCAATAACCGCTATGACGGCGCAAAATCCCGATAACATCTACGGGATAATACCTGTTTCGGAAGGTTTTTTTGATATTGAGCTTAAGGCCGTTTTTGATTATTTCAGAGTTGATGCCGTCAAAACAGGGCTTATAGCCTGTGAAGAGCAAAGCTTGATATTAAGCGAATACCTGAAGAAATATATGGTCAAGATTGTCGTAATAGATCCCGTGCATATTTCAACCTCTAATAAAAGGCTTATAATGAAGGATAGCAGTTATCCCGATTTTTTAATGCCATTATTTAAACTTGCAACGGTTATCACTCCGAATATCATGGAGGCGGAATTGATTTCTGGAGAAAAGATTGATAATTTAAACGGAATGAAAAAGGCGGCGAAAAGAATTAAAGAAAATATACCGGGGATTAAGAACATTGTAATAAAAGGGTCGCATATTAACGCAAATCTTAATAAAGGCAAAATATACAACATCATACTGGATTCGGGAAACCATTTTTTTGTTAACGAAAGCGAAAGAATTGAATTAGATAAAAAAATTCACGGCACAGGGTGCGCTTTTTCCGCAGCCTTAACGGCATATCTTGCGAAAGGTTTAAAAATAGAAGAGGCGCTTGTTAAAACGGAGACGCTGGTTTCCAAATTTATAAAGGGTTTCAGGAATATTCCCGATAACAGCGGGGATAAACATATTTATATTACGGGAAATATATAAATTTAAATCTTACTTTACGGCGTTTTGGAGTATTTTGTTTATCTGGGAATATGGACGGTATCCTACGAGTTTTTTATAAAGTATAAGCCCCCTGTATATAAAAAGAGTCGGCGTCCCCGTGACCCTTAATCGTGTTCCGGCGGCCATATTGCTTTTTATAAGTCTTTCAGGCAGACCGCTTTTAACGCAGGATTCCAATTTTTTAAGGTTTATTGTTCCTTTGGCATGGGTTTTAAGGAAATAATATAAATCTCCTACAGCGCTCCAATTATTTTGACGGCGGTATAAAAGACTCCGTATCTGCAAATATTTTCCCTGAGGCGCCGCACAGTCCGCATACTCTGCCGCCTTGAAAGCATAGGGATGAATCAGCGTAAGCGGAAAGTCTCTGTATTCCATAAGGATTTTCCCTGTTTTAACATAGTCCTTAATTATATATGGGAGATCTTTTTCTTCAAATTTTCTGCACCACGGGCACTGATAATCCGAATACAGGATAACCGTAACATTTGCGTTTGGATTTCCTTCCTGCCGGTATTTATTAACCGTTTTGACAAAATTTTTATAGGAAAAACCGTAGGCTCTGGAATCGGCATTATTTAAAAATGCCAAGCCGAGAAATAAAAATATAATGACGAACGTTATTTGCTTAAATATAAATAATTTGGATGGTAATATTCTAAACATATTAAACATATTAATATATTTTAATGTAAAGTCAAGGAAAAAATTTTTATCCCGTAAAATGTTGAAAATGAGTCTTATCGGCGCCGCAAATAGGACAAACCCAGTAGTCGGGAAGATCTTCAAACGGCGTCCCCGGTTCTATTCCCCCAACGGAATCCCCAACCTCTGGGTCATAAATATATCCGCAAACATCGCATTGATATTTAGGCAGTGCAAGCTCTTCGGATATTGCCATTGATTTACTCCTCTTTAAGCGCGGTAATTAAGCGCAATAATCAAAATAATATCATAATTATCTTCGCATTGCAAATGATAATTCGACCCCAACTCCCGATTTAGGATTTTATATTCTGGATTCCCGCTTTCGCGGGAATGACGCCTAACGGGTGAAATTATAAATTCCCTCAAAGTCCCAACCCGCTTCAGCGGGAAAGTTTCTTTGAAACTTCACGAGACCAAAGGTCGAGAGCGAAGCGGTAATCCAGAATTATTTAGCATTAGAACTTATAAATATTTTCTAAATCGGGATTAGGGTTGACCCCAACTCCGCGGCAGACTTCTATACCCCCTTCTTAATTTATTTTGAGGAGGGGAGGGAGAAATTTAATAAAATTCGCGTTTCCCTATATTTTTACAAAATGGGTCTTGTCCATTTTGCATATCGGGCACAGCCAATCGTCGGGTATATCCTCAAAAGGCGTTCCGGGGGCGATTCCGCCATCGGGGTCCCCCTTTTCGGGGTCATAGATGTAAGGACATGCCTCGCATAAATATTTATCTTTATCCGTTATATTTTGAATATCGTTTTTAGTTTGTATATTTATCATATTATAGTCCTCTTTGTTTAACCTCCTTTTTCCTTACAGTTAAATTATACCAAATTTTTACCGTTTTTTAAAGGCATTAAAGAAACCCAAAATTGCAGGTAGAAATCTTTAAAATGACTTTAAGACTACATGAACACTGGATTCCCGCTTTTGCGGGAATGACTTTGTAGGTTTTTAGGTTTTCACCCAACGGATGTCATTCCCGCGAAAGCGGGAATCCATATAATAAATTTTCTATCGGCAATTTTGGGAGGAACTATGACTCGATAGAAGAAGAAATACCCGGAAAACTTTTGGCTTCAAATAACGCCGAGTACAGCTTAACGGCATATATATCCGTCATGCCGCTAATATAATCGCCGCACATTACATAAAATCCATTTTTTCCAAATCCGCCGTAAAATCCATTTTCATATAACTCCTGAAAATCGTCGGGATAAAGCTTCAGATTGTTTTTATCCGAAAATACGCAAAATAACTTTTCTATAATGTTTTTAACCTTATACCTGTTTAACAGTATATCCTTGTTTTCCATAACAAGCCTGTATGAAATTTGTTTTAGCGCCTTGATCTCGACATTAACCTCATTTTTCCAGATAAGATTATACTTATATGAATCGTTTTTAAAATCGAGCGGGATTTTTTTAATTAAATCGTTTTTGCCCCGGCCGATGTATTTTTCTCTGTCTTCTATATCTATGTTTAAAATAAATTTAGATATGTATCTTGAAAAAAATTCCTTTAAATCGGTTTTTATTTTAATTAGGCACATAGCGGGGTATATGTTATCACCTGATAGAAGCGGGCTCCGCCCGGCTCCGCTCCGTTCTGTTTGCGCCGCCCTTCCGTTATCGTTAAAGGATCCAAATATATCCGTAAGGCCGTTAAAAAATTTATCTATTCCGGACTCTATTCCCGCTAAATCCCCGGCAAGAAACCCGCCCGCCTTCACATATCTTTTGACTTTTGAACGGCCCGTTGCGTCTATAAGTTTCGACTCGACCCCGTCTTCTAAATCGTGCGTTGCATACGCTATGTCATCCGCGGCATTCAATATCTGGCATTCCAAGCATCTTGAAGCCTCAAAAAATTCTTCCTTAATATTTTTGTTTTCATATTTATTTATATAATGAAAATTTTTTTCTATAAATTCTATAAAGCTTTTTCCGTGGAGTCGTTCCAGTATAAAAATATCGCCGTCATATATAAAATGTTTCGATTTATCCGATAAAGAATAGGGCAGTTTATATTTTAATATTCCGTCAATCGTTTTTAGAGACGGATTCAGTCCATATATTTTATTATTATCTTTGTCATAAAACTTTTTTTCGAGAAAATTAAGTATTCTGATATTCTGGGCATTCGCCTCAAAACCGCACTCTTCATCGGTAATTCCTTTTAGTTTTTCATTTATAATAGATTCTCCCACATGCCCGAACGGGGGATGCCCTATATCGTGGGCAAGGGAAATTGCTTCTATAAGGTCTATATCTATATTTAAACCGTATTTTTTGTTCATATTCGATGCAATGGAGCGGGCTATTTGTGAAACCTCGAGCGAATGCGTAAGCCTTGTTCTATAATAATCCAGAGTAAAAACCCCAAAAACCTGGGTCTTGTTGCGAAGCCTCCTGAATGCGCCGGAGTGGATTATTCTATCTCTGTCTATTTGATAAGGCGTCCTTATCCCGCCCTCTTTTTTATTGTCATAGCCGTATTCATAAACTCTTATATGTCCCATTGCTTTGCCTCCCGCGCTTATAGACCTCTACCATAGGCCTCAACCCAAAATTGCCGATAGAAAATTATAATTCTGGATTCCCGCTTTCGCGGGAATGACACCCGTTGGGTGAAAACTTAAAAACCTGCAATGTCATTCCCGCGAAAGCGGGAATCCAGTGTTCATATAGTTTTAAAGCCATTTGAGAGATTTCTATCGGCAATTTTGGGCTCAACTTTGGACTTGCTTTTACCTTTTATTAAATATATACTAAACCAACATTTTTAAAAAGTAAAATTTTTTTGAGCGGAGAAATGAAAATGAAAAATAAAAAAATAGCAAAGGATAAACATGCGCCTGCAAAAAAGGCATCGGCGGCAAAAGATAAAGATGAAACTATTCTTGAGGAGAATGAAATTGAAAATCACCCGGCCTCAACCGTGTTTTCGGATAAAGAACTCGGGGAAATAAAGGAAACCCTGACCTTAATGAAAAGGGCAATTTTTAAGGAGATAGATGCAAGCATTAAAGAGGGTTCGTCAAAAGATTCTTCCGAATACCAGGGGGATAACTATGATATTGCATCAAACGAAAGAGATCGTGAACTATCATATA
>JAJYQZ010000291.1 GCA_021794335.1 bacterium | reverse complement strand
ATAAAAGCGGCAAAAAAGTACGACGACTATTTGAAAATTGCAGAAAAACGGTATAATAATATTAACGGTTAACAGTTAAGTCAGGCAGGGTAAATTTATGAAAAAGGTAGTTATTGCCCTTGATTTGGGTACTACGGGCAACAGAGCTATAGCTTTCAACAAAGATGCCGTCATTACCGCCGGTTCTTATTATGAATTTCCGCAAATTTATCCCAAGCCTGCATGGGTTGAACAAAATCCGTACGATATTCTAAATTCCGCCGTAAAAGCCCTTAAGGAAACTATTGAAAAATGTAATTCGTATGAGATAACCTCCGTCTGCATTACAAACCAGAGAGAAACCGTCATATTGTGGAATAAAAAAACGGGGAAACCTGTTTATAATGCCATAGTCTGGCAATGCAGACGGACTGCGAAGGATTGCGAGGATTTAAGGGAATTTAGCAGTGTTATAAAAGAAAAAACAGGTTTATTTTTAGATCCGTATTTTTCTGCAACCAAAATCAGGTGGATAATGGATAATGTTAAAGGCGTTAAAAGTTTAACGGACAGGGGGGAAATAGCCTTTGGAACGGTCGATAGCTGGATTTTATGGAATTTAACGGGCGGGCATGTTCATGCCACAGACGCTTCAAATGCCTCGCGGACGCTTTTATATAACATTAATACATTAAAATATGATGAAGAACTTCTTGAAATATTTAATATTCCCGGGTCGGTTCTTCCGGAGGTGTACGACAGCAATCACAATTTTGGCTGTACGGATAAGTCTGCGGCAGGCAAATCTATCCCTATAATCGGAATTTTGGGCGATCAGCAGGCTTCCCTTTTTGCCCACGGCAGTTTCGAAACAGGCATAATAAAAAATACATACGGAACGGGGCTTTTTGCTATGACCTGCACAGGCAATAAAATTTATAACTCGAAGAAATTGGTTGCAACGATTGCATGGAAATTGGACAGCCTCCCGTATTATGCGCTTGAAGGAAGCATTTTTACGGGCGGCGAGATTATGCGGTATCTTAAAGATAATTTGAATTTTATAAACTCTGCAGGCGAATCTTCCGATGCGGCAAAAAGATTAGATTCTAATGGCGGCGTATATTTTGTTCCGGCGTTAACCGGTCTTGGCGCGCCGTTTTGGGACCCCGACGCAAGAGGGCTGATTATCGGCCTTACAGGCGCCGCCACTAAGGACCATATAATCAGGGCGGCATTAGAATCATTGGCTTATCAAACAAAAGATGTTATTTTGGAATTTAAAAATTCGTTAAAAAAAGATTTAAACTTATCAAAATATAAATTAAGAGTTGACGGAAAAGCAAGTGAAAATGAGTTTTTGATGCAATTTCAGTCAGATATTTTAAATATGGCTGTCGAAAAAACCGTTTTTACGGAGATGACGGCCTTCGGGGTTGCAGGGCTTAGCGCAATAACTACCGGTTTTTGGACAATCAATGAATTTCATAATCTTAAAAAAATAGAGCATGTTTATAATCCGAAAATGGACGATAAAACGAGAAACGGTTATTATGACAGGTGGAAAAAGGCCGTGTCAAAATCTTTTAAATGGGCATAGTAATGGATTAAAGTTAGACAAGCAGTGTTCAATGTGATATAATTTAGCTTCATAAAAATAAGTTAAATAAGGGGGTAAAATGAGTAAAATTACTATCTTAACTTTAATTTTAATATTATCCTTGGTTGTATTTTCAAAAGATTCTTGGGCAGCCAAAATGTCAGGCCCGGCCAATGTCCATAGCGCTAAATTTCAATACGAAAAAGGCCTTGGCGCAATGAAAGGGGGTTATTACTATACTGCGGTTCAACATTTTCAAAAAGCTATTCTTGTAAAACCGCATTTCGCATTAGCCTGGGCGCAGATGGGGGTGGCTTTATATAAACTTGGGTTTCCGTCTCTGGGCATAGTCAGTCTTCGAAAGGGGTTAAAATATAATCCAAATATCAAATGGGCAAAAATTAAATTAAAAGAATACCTTGCCTCTCCAAAAAGATAACTAAATGGTTTTTGATAAAGTTGAAGCCGGGGGTAAGCCCGCAGCTTCTTACAGGGGTTTTGACAAATTTGCAAAGTCATCCATATTTAAAAACATCATCAAAGAAAAGGCTTTGAGTCTTAATATCGCTTTTGTCTGCTTTTACGGATCAAGAAATTATAACCTTGAAACAGACAAAAGCGATTATGATTTTTTTATTGTCTATTATCCCGCCTTTGATAATTTCTACGCCAATAGATTTGAAAGATTTTCGGTTATAGAAAAGGAGTATGACTATTTTATAACCCCTATCCATGAATACATTAACCATGCAATGAAGGGTAATATAAAGTTTATAGAACCTATCATATGCGGGACGGTTTTTGAGATAAAGAATTTTAAAGCCGTAAAGGTAAGAGACGGCAGCAAAGCTCCCGGACGATTCCCTCCTCGTGAAGTCCCCTCGGGATTTTCCGGATTATTAGAAAAAATAAGAAAATTTATTTTGATTAATAATAAAAAAAATTTTAATGCTATGATGGGAATAGTAAATAACAAAAAACTAAATATCGTTAAAGGATTGTACACATCAAGCACATTAAAATACAAAGAGACTCACGGGTATGACATTAAAGAGGCAATAAATTCTTTAAGGATACTTTGCTTGCTTGAAAATTATATTAAAAGCGGGCAGTTCTCTTTCATGGTTAAAGGAAACCCTGTTTATAAAGAGTTTGAAGATTATATGCTTAAAATAAACGAGGGGAATATTTCAAAAGAGGCTTACATAGAAATATTCGATAAAAAGGTAAACGATGTTTTAAAATTAAAAAATAACTTAGATATATTATATGAAGGGCAAAAACAGGCTATTATAGAGACGGAAGAAGAAATTAAAGATTGCGTTAAGAAACTTTGCAGGGATAATATCTGTTTTGCAAAACAGATATAATATGTTATATAATTATTAATTATGGGTGTTTTAGCAAAAATATTTTTTTCTATTTTAATTTATCTGTTTGTCGAGATTTATGTCTTCGTGGAGGCTTCTATCCTGATAGGCTTTTTCCCCGCCGCTATTTTGCTGATTTCCTTTAGCATAATAGGTTATATGATTACAAAAAGAATAAAAGGCATCTCTTTTCAAAAAGCGGCGGCGGATTATGCAGGCGGCGAATCGCCGTCCAAAAATTTAGTTAAAACAGCCGGATTTTTTATATCGGGCGTGCTGTTTCTTATGCCCGGATTTATTACCGATTTTATTGCAATACTTTTTTTAATCCCATTTTTAAACTATTATTTAATGTATTTAATTTTTAGATATTTTAAAAATAAATTTAATGGTTCCTATGCCTATCAAAGTCAAAACGGGGGCGGTGATTTTAATGGCGGCGCTTTCACATTTATTTCGCTGCCTTTTAAAAAGAACGGAAAATAATATATGTATAAAATTTTACTAAAATCAAAAATTCACAGGGTTAAGATAACCGATGCCAATCTCGAATACGAGGGCTCTATTTCCATAGATGAGGAACTTATGGATAAAGCCGATATTTTGCCGTATGAGAAAGTTAATATTTGGGATATAAACAACGGCAAAAGGTTCGAGACATACGCAATCCCCTCTACAAAACACTCGGGGGATATTATCGTTAACGGGGCTGCTTCAAGAATGGTTCAGGTAAACGACATTATAATTATTGCAACCTTTGGGCTTTATGATGAAAAGGAACTAAACGGATTTAAACCTACGCTGGTTTATGTTGACGAAAAGAACCATATAAACGATGTGGTTAAATAATTGTATATACTTACCTCTTTCTTCATCACAAGCGATTTAAAGATAAAATAAAATAGCTCACAGAATGACTTAAAACATTGATTAAAAAGTATTTTGCAGGTTATATTCTTATATCTCAGGCAGCTTCCCCTCCATTTATCGAAAATGGAGAATTAATCGTGGATGAAACTTCAGGCAAAATTTTATCCGTTCTAAAAAGCAATAAAAAAAACTATCCGTCCGTGGAAAGAAGCGGGGATTTCCGAACAATAATCATTCCCGGTTTTATAAACTCCCATACGCATACCGATCTTACTATTAAATCCGATGATAAAACACCCGGAGTCTTTTCAAAATGGGTCATGTCTTTAATAGAAAAAAGGAAATCCTTCAGCCCCGATAAACAAAAGAGGCTCAGGATTAAAGCTTTTAAGGAGTTTGTAAAAAGCGGAACGACTCTTATCGGGGATATAATCCCTTTAGATTCATTTTATAATATAAACGACCTGCTTTTAAAAACCAAACTTGTCCCTAAGGTTAAGGGGTTTATTGAATTAAGGGGTCTTGACCCTCTCTGCGCGCCTGCAATATTAAATGAATTTAGAGCGTTTTATAAAAAATACAATAATATTTTAAGGAAAAACGAAAATTATTTTTCCTTAGGCATTTCTCCTCATTCCATCTATTCCGTATCGGAAGAGCTGTTTAAAGAAATAATAAAAGAAAATTCAAAAATAAGGCTTAAAGTAGCAATCCATGCCTCTGAACATTTGGCTGAAACCCTGTTTATATCGGGAAACGGCGGGGATATAGCAGTCAATCTTTTACCGGCATTAAATCTAACCAAATTTTCAAAACCGCTTAAAACATTTTCGTCACCCATATCTTATCTGGATTATTTAAAAATTTTGAATCAAAATACATCGATAATTCATGCGAATGAAATAAACGATGAGGATGTCGAGATTATAAAAAAATCCGGCGCGAATATTATTCACTGTCCGAGAAGCAATGCCTTTTTTAATTCAAAAAAACTTCCGTTAAAAAAAATATTAGATAGAGGCATTACGGTTTCATTGGGGACGGATAGCCTGTATTCAAATAAAACGCTGAACATCCTTGACGAACTCGGGTACGCAAAAAAAATACATTCCGATGTTTCTTCTAAAGACTTATTTGCCATGGCAACGATTAACGGCGCTAAAGCCCTTTCTTTTCCAAATATTACCGGAACGCTGGAGCCAAATTCTTGCGGGGATTTTACCGTTTTTAAAATGGATAAAAATATAAAATTAAACGAAGGCAATATTTACGATAATATCTTATCGTTTAAAAAAACTGACATAATAAAGGTTGTAATAAACGGAAATGTTGTCTATAATAAACTTAATTAAATGAGGTAATACTATTTATAATAATTATAATAAATATAAA
>JAJYQZ010000116.1 GCA_021794335.1 bacterium | reverse complement strand
GTCGTTTCAGCCGTGAGTTTAGCAAGAACGGACTCGAGGTCCGACTGGGAGATTAAGACCGCTTTGATCGGTTCCGGTTCCTGAATTTGAGCTTTTAATAAGGTATCAGACATCGTCGTCCTCCGGGAATAGAAGTTTTATTACAGGGATACCGGTTAATTCAGATATTTTTTGGGCGGTACTACGGGATGGGTATTTTTTATAATTAAGATAGTAATATACCATCCTTTCCGATTTATTAATTTTTTGTGCTAATATCTTTATAGAATTATTAGCTAAGAATTTATTTAACGGATGATTGAATTTTTTCATAATTAGTTTATTCCTTGTTTTTTAAACTATTTGAACCATTGCTTCAAATATACATTTTAAAAAAACTATTGTCAAGTATTTTTTTAATCAATGGTTAATTGTATTATTTTTTAAATACAAATAAAATTGAAACAATGAGTAAATTAAAAACCGAAGAAGAAAAAAAAATAATATTGGAAAGCGGAAATTGGTTAGATAGGTTTATCAATTTATTAAAAAATAAGGATAAAACCTTACAACGGGAAAAAATTGCGGAGATAATGAATGTATCAAAGGAACAACTTTCAAAATTCACAAAAGGGATAAACTCCCCGCCGTTTTTTAGAATCTATCAATTTCTTAAAAATTACAATTTATCGAGTTCCGACATCGCTTTCCTTTTCGGCTCTAAGATTAATGAAACCGTCCCTTTAAAAACCCTTCCGTTATCCCATTCCGATAACCCGGAAATAAATAAAAAAATAAATATTTTAAAGCAAATATACGAATCCGGAGATAAAATATTAATATCCAGCGTTGATTATTGCCTGAAAGGGGCCTATGACGATTTTTTGAAAAAACAGAAAAAAGAAATAGCGTAAAAAAAGCCATGGAAAGGCTCGGTTTAAGATTAATAGTAAACGATGATTTTAAAAAATAATGGATATTAACATGGAAAATAAAACCGAAGATAAAGAAGTCGAGGAGGCTTTAAAATATATGCTGAAGGAATCCCTTAATAGCCAAAAAACATTGGAAGAAAAAGGCAAAGAAGCCGAAGAAAAGTTTATGGAATGGCTGAACTCTGAATCGATTCCTTATTTATTTATAGAACAAAGCCCGGAAACACTGACAAAATATTTCAAGGGAAACGGTATAAAAAGACCTGATTTTCTGGTTATACTTAGAAATATCGGAACAATTGCCGTAGATGTTAAAAGAAAAGTCCCTCAGCCAAATTATACCTTGGGAGAAGACGGCGAAATTAATAAATACTTAAATTTTGAAAGAACAACAAGGATTCCCGTATGGCTTGTCTTTGGACATCCGTCTCCAGATGGGCAATATAAATCATGGTACTGGATATCTCTTTCTAAGGTTTTAGAATATGATAAATGCCCGCCTGCGAAGCAGGGTATGGGCGATTACCGAATAATCCCATCTGACGATACGCTTCAAATTACGGCTGGTCGGGATAAAATTTCAAGAATTGTAGATTTAAAATAGCCGAATATATAAAATATATAAAAGTTTGTTATCATATAATTAATATAATTTATTAGGAGACTAAAAATGAGTAAAGGGACAAATAAAGTCGTTAAGGTCAGAGCATATCTTGATGGCGATAAAGAATATACCAGGGTTAATATGGAAATGTTTATTCAGGATATATCTAATACCATAGAACGACTAAACGAAGAAGGTTATGAAATCAATGGAATAGTGCCTATTATTTCCGGTATAGGTAAAATCGGTCCTAACAATGAATCAGGGTTTGGTTATAGCTTTACCGAAGGCGTTATAATTCTTGGAAAAAAATTTGAGGAATAAGATAGGGAACTTCAATAAACGATCCACATCTCTCTTATGATTACAAAAGGGGGAAAAAGAGCCTATCGGCTTATAGAATTAATAAAATTAAAGTTTCCTGAGCTTTACCGCCATTATGACTTTGCCTATTACCGTTATTCCGGCGGGATTAAGGTCCGGATATTCTTTAGACCCGCCGAATTTGTTTTCTATCAATTTTCGGACGAAAAACCGGTTATTTTTTTCAATTAAAGCCGTATCGAATTCCTTTATATCTCTATCTTCTAAATTTACGATTACATATTCTCCTTTTTCGATATCCGTTAAATTTTCGGCATTTTCTATGGCATAAAAACTGCCGTTCGGGAAAAAAGATAAATCAAAAAATAAATATTTGTTTGCCTTTTGTTCGTATTCCTCGAGTTCTTTTTCGTTTTGCGGATATCCGTCTAATATAGGAATCCTTAATAACTTGACCGCCTGTTTTTTAAATTCGGCGAAGTTGAGCGGATTTATGATTTTATTCTTTAAATCCAATTTTTCGGCTATATCAAGCATTCTTTTTGCCGAAAACTGCATTTTTCCGCTTTCGAATTTACTATAACCGCTCTGGTCTATCCCTAAAACCTGCGCGAGTTTATTTTGCGTATATCCGTTTTTTTTGCGGTATTCCGTTAAAATTTCCCTGAATTCTTTTTCGCCGGTCGTTTTGCCAGTTTTCGGCCTGCCCATACAACCCCCTTAATATTTTTAAAAAAAATACTTGACATTAACCTTTTTAGGTTATATTATTTATAGTAATAATATATTATGATTAAAAAACATAAGTTATTATTTATGTTTTATGGTAATTATATAACAAATTTAAAAAAAGAGGTAGTTTATAAAACTTACTAATTTTTAACTCATGGGGGTAAAAATGAAAGTAATTTCGGTTCAAAATTCAAAGGGCGGCGTGGGTAAGACTACTTTAGCAATTAATATTGCTAAATATTTGTCTATGGGCTGCTCCAGTAAGACTATTCTTTACGATGCCGATCCGCAACGGACGGCATATGACTGGTTTTGTATTAAAGAAGATCAATCCTTTAAGGTTGTTCCTATCGATAACCCCAAATTGCTCGAAGCTCAGGTAGAAAAAGCCGATTATGATTACGTCGTAATTGATAATCCGCCGGCGATGAGCCAGTTTTTTATTACAAGTATTAAGCTTGCGAATTATCTTGTAATACCAGTTTCGAGTTCGGCATTCGATATATGGGGATTGTCGAGCTTAATAGACACGATCAATATGATTTCAAAGGATTTCAATATTATTTTCGTGCATAACAAAATTATCAGAAACGCCGTAATCGGAAACGAAATCAAAGAAGCTTTAAAAGAGATAGAAATTAACAAAAAAAACCATATTTTCGACGTATTGTTTAGACAGAGCTATCCTAAATCCGCTTTACTCGGCGAGACGGTGTTTGATACCGACGATACCCGCGCAAAAGCCGAAATCGAATTTATAACAGATAAAATAATATGGGGGTAAATAATGAATTTAAAAAGACCGTCGGGACAAACAGTCTCAGATATACTCGGAAAGGATATGGCGACTATTGCCCGGGAATTAAACGAACCGGGCGTTCATAACGAGCTTAAACTAAACGGCGTGGAACTTAACATAAACGAGATAATTATAAGGAATAGGAAAAGGCAGGCGGATGAAAATAAAGTAATAGAAATAATGGAAAGTATTAAGGAGATAGGTCTTTTAAACCCTATTTCCGTTAATAAAACTGCAGAAGGTTATATACTCGTTGCCGGTTTACATAGGTTGACCGCATATAAGAACCTTGGATATAACAGAATACAGGCGGTTATAGTCAACATGGACGATATTCATTCTGAACTTGCGGAAATAGACGAAAATCTGATAAGGGCGGAACTGCATTATCTTGACAGGGCAGAGTTGTTAAAACGCAGACAGGAGATATACGAAGGATTATATCCGGAGGCTACAAAATCTGAAAAAGTTAAAAAAAATTTAAAACAATTTAATACCGAAAACGACACGGTGTCGTTTTCGGACGGAAGCAGTAACGACATGGTTTTGAATGGTGAAGAAAATGAAGAGAATCTCGACTCAGCTGAAACTTCGTTTGTCTCCGATACCGCCAAAAAAACCGGTTTATCGGAAAGGACTATCCAAAGGGATTTACAACTCGCAAAAAATTTGGATGAAGGAGCTAAAAAGCAGATAAAAAAAGAAAAAATCTCCAAAGGCGATGCTTTGAAAGTTGCCCGTGAGAAAAAAGCGGACCAGCAGAAAGCTATTAAAAAACTGTCGGAGAAGCCGAAACCAAAAACCGGCGGAATGGAGATTAATGACAATACAATACCCGGAGCTCCACCTTACGAGCAAATTAGAAGTTTAATGCCGGGCGAAGCCTCGAAAGCGGTTATAGACGACTTCTACGGCAAAACCCCGAATACGAAAAACCAAGGCGTGGAAGAAACGGAAAATCTAAACCAAGAACCGGAAAACCAAACGCCCGAATTAGACAAAATTATTAAAGAATTTAATTCGCTTACGGAAAATATTCAAATTAAAAACGTAGGTTCTAAGACGATAAGTATCTGGGCGTCGGAAGAGCAAACTTTAAAAAATATCATTGGTTCTTTGCAAATCGTTTTCAGAACAAGATTTAGCATATAAAAAATAATTAAAAATAGGCGGGGCTTATGGAGCAGAAAATCGAAAAAAAGATAACGGAAAAGGGAATCAAGTTGCGTAAAGACGACAAGGTTATTTGCGGACTGACCTTTGCGGAACTAGAGGAAATAACCAATACCGTGAAACATAAGCAAATAGAGGCGTTAAAAAGTAAAAATTAATTAATTTTAAGGACTATTTACAAGTAACAGGATAATTTTACTTACGTTTTAAGGATATAAGAATTATATTTAAACCGATAAAACTATTTAAATATTAAACTTTATTTTAAGGAGTAATTATTATGGAGATTAAAACTATTAAATTAGACGAAATATTCGTCAAAAAACAGATTAGAACTGTATTTAATCCGGAGACGCTAAAAAGTCTTGCGGATTCGATTAAAGAAAAAGGGGTACTGCAGCCGATACTCGTTAAAAAATTAGGCGACGAATATAAAATCGTCGCCGGCGAAAGGCGTTTTCTGGCTTCGCAGGAAGCGGGGCTTGAAGAAATTCCCGCTTGTATTTTAGGAGATAATGATAACGAGAAGGAAATCCAGCTTATCGAAAATACTCAAAGGGAAAACTTAAATCCTACCGACCTCGCGGCCGCTTTTATGGATTTAAGGAACGATGGAAAAACGCTAAAAGAGATTGCGTTAATATCCGGCATATCTGAACGCAACTTATTAGAAATTTTATCTA
>JAJYQZ010000055.1 GCA_021794335.1 bacterium | reverse complement strand
TTTACTCCGTCGAAAAAACCCTGAAAGACTCCGCGGATAAGATTGAATCTTCCGATAAAATGGCTGCCGAAGAAAAAATTGCGGATGCAAAAAAAGCAATAGAATCCGATGATATAGACAAAATAAAGTCAATAACGGAGGAATTGGAAAAATTGTCCCATTCTATCGCAGAAACGATTTACAAAAAGACGGCTCAAGCTCCCGGCGCCGGTCCTTCCGAAGCCGGACAGGGACAAGCCGCAGGGCAGGCATCGCAGGATGAAAATGTCGTGGAAGCGGAATATGAAGAAGTAAAGGATAAAAATAAAAATCAATAATTGATTTAACTTAACAATAATAATATTTAAATGCAGGGGTTATGGCAGCTAAAAGAGATTATTACGATGTTCTGGGGGTTGACAGAGATGCAGCCGCCGATGAAATAAAAAAGGCCTATAGAAAATTAGCCTTGAAGCATCATCCGGATAAAAATCAAGGCGACGGGGAATCCGAAGAAAGATTTAAGGAAATAAACGAGGCTTACGAGATTTTATGCGATGAAGAAAAAAGGGCGGCTTACGATAGATTTGGACATGAAGGAGTCGGCGCTCAAGGCGGAGGCTATGGTTTTGGGTTTAGCGATATATTTAACGACTTTTTCGGAGATATCTTTTCTCATTCAAACAGGAAAACTAAGCAAAGAAAGGGTGAAGACCTCAGATATGCCGTTAAAATTAAATTTGAAGAGGCGCTCCTCGGCGTATCGAAAGAGATAAAATTTAACAGGTATGAGAAATGCGCAAGTTGTGACGGAACCGGAGCAAAAAAAGGGTCGAAGCCCGTTGTATGCCCCATATGCAAAGGAACAGGTGAAATCAGGCAGCAGCAGGGGTTTTTTACGGTCTCCAGAACCTGTTATAAATGCAAGGGCGAGGGTGAATTTATAGAAAACCCGTGTCCCGTTTGCAAAGGTGAAGGCAGGACGATAAAGGAACGCAAATTAGACATAAAAATACCCGCCGGCATCGACGACGGCAACAGGCTTAAGGTTTCGGGAGAGGGAGCGTCCGGAATTTACGGGGGGCCCGCCGGGGATTTGTATGTAGATGTTGTTGTTGAACCGCATCATATATTTAAACGGAGCGATAGCGACATTTTTGTCAGCATACCGATAAGTTTTGCTCAGGCTGCGCTGGGTTGCGAGGTGGAAGCCCCCACCGTTGACGGAAAAGCAACCATAAAAATCCCGTCAGGAACTCAAAGCGGAACCCAATTCACATTGAAAGGCAAGGGAGCTCCGGGGCTTAATAACGGCATAAAGGGGAATGAATACGTTAACATTATTGTGGAAACGCCGACGAACTTAACCTTAAAGCAAAAAAGATTGCTTGAAGAGTTTGCTTTAGAAAGCGGTGAAAAAACGCATCCGTTAAAAAAATCATTCATAGACAAGATTCTTTCCATCAATAATAATTAATACGCCGGGTCATGTACATATCGCTGTATTGTCATTCCGAAGGAAGCAGTAATTCAGATTTACTTATAATCGCTGCATTGTCATTCCCGCGTAAGCGGGAATCCAGATTTACTTAGCGTTAGCGTTGGAATATATAAATAGTTTCTAAATCTGGGTCAGGATTATATATCGTATTTATCGTATTCGATTTTTTCGGGAAGGGATTTTGCGGATTTTGCCCCCAATTTTTTTATTCCCTCGAGCTTATCTATTAAATTACCTCTTCCTGTCCGTAATTGTTTAAAGGCTTCCTCGTAAGCGTTACCTGCTTTCTTAATTCCCATTTCTATTTCCTGCATGCTTTCGATAAAATTAATAAACTTTTCGTGCAATTTTCCCGCTTCATTCATTATTTTAACGGCATTGCGTTCGAGATTTGCCTGATACCAGAGATTCGATACGGTTTTTAACATTAAAAGAAGTACCGATGGCGTGGCAATAATGATATTCTTATTCAGGGCTTCGTTAAGTATATTTTTATCTTCGCTTATTGCAACGGTATAAGCAAAGTCTATCGGGATAAACATAATGACGAAGTCGATGGATCTGCCGCCTAAAGACATGCCGTATTTTTTTTCGCTTAATTCTTTAATATGCTTTTTAATTGAATCGATGTGGCTTTTTAAATAACCCTTTCTTTTTTCACTGTCGTCATTTTCATTCATATATCTTTCGTAATCGGTTAAAGAAACCTTTGAGTCTAAAATCAAATCCCTTTCCCCGGGCAGGAAAACTGTGACATCGGGCCTTAAGTTTTTATTCATTCCATTTTCGCCTTCTATGCTGATTGATTTTTGCGTTTCGTATTGTTCCCCCCTTAGCAAGCCGGAGTTTTCGAGCAGCGTCTCAAGAAGCATCTCCCCCCAATCCCCCTGCACCTTCGAATCCCCTTTTAGCGCTTTAGTAAGGTTGTCTGTCACGAGTTTCATATTTCTTTCCGTCTCTATTAGTTCGGATATTTTGTCTTTCAGAGAGTGGCGTTCTTTTGCCTCGCTGCCGTAAGTATCCTCGACCTTTTTTTCAAATTCCTTAATCTTCTCGGACAGAGGCTTTAATATATTATCCATGTTTTCTTTATTAGTCTCGATAAATTTTTTGCTTTTATCCTCTAATATCTTTGCGGAAAGGTTTTCGAACGCTTCCTTAAACCTGTTTTCAAGCTCCAGAAACTCCGATTTTTGATTATTTAATCTTAAGTCGAAATCCGCCTTTTGGGCGGCGATTCTTTCCTCGAGGTTTTTATTATTGGCGGCCGTTTCGGAAAGGCTTAGCATGAGGCCGGTGCTTTCTTTCCTCAGGTTGAAGATTTCGGTTTCCGCGCCGCTTAACCTTTCGGCTGTTTGATTATGCCGGCTTTTTTCGTTGTTAAGCTCGCTCTCAAGCACGATGTTGTTTTTGATATTCTGGTCGTTTTGAAGGGAGTTTTTTGTTATGATGTCGGAATAGTATGCTTTAAGTTTAGCTATATGCACGAGGGAAACGATTACTGAAGCGATAAATAAGACAAAAAATACTGCGGCTATAATTATAATAATTGTCATCTGGACTAAGTCTTGACCTTAATTTAAATATTAATAAAAGTTAAATTGTCAATAAAAAAATAATAAATATATTGATTTAATATTATTGCATTTTTATTCCGTTTTATCAAATGTTGCGGAAGAAATAAATTCTTGACTTATGACTATAAGGTCATTATAATAAAAATTATGATTTAATCTAATGGTAAGTCAAAAATAGTAAGGATTAATATGAAAAATAAGCCTAAAAATAAAAAATACCGCATTGCCCTTTCCTTCGTTTTAATTATAGTATTATGTTCGGCTTATTTAATTATTCCGGTTAGCAAAGCCTTTGCCATTAAAGCGGGGAGCGGAATTGGAATTGGAAGCCGGCAAAGCTCAAATCGGCGAAGCTCAAGCTCAAGTCCAAGCTCAAGAGTGCTAACTTTAAAGGAAGCCTACATCTTGGCTGCCCGCCGCAACGGCACCATCAGGGCTAACAAAGAAAGCTATTACCAGTCCACGCTTTTAAAATGGTCTGCTATCAGCATGCTTTTGCCGGATATAAATCTCACATATAAAGACCAGAGGTTTCATCTGCATGAGCCGGCGCCCGTGCCTTCTACCCCCGGTTCAAGTAATAATTTTAGTTTCTTTTTTCCCAATTATGAATATAGTTTTACTTTAGACCAGCCGATACTGAAGCTGGGCGCTCTTCCGGCTTACGGGGCTGCCGAAAATACGGTTTCGCAGGCAAAAATGAACCTTAATAATGTTTCGGCGACAACCCTTTACAATGTTGCCGCATCTTACTATACGATTTTGAACGGCATCAGCTTGATTAATGCCGACACGAAGACCTATAACGAAGCAAAATCTCATCTCGAACTTACGGAGGCAAAACTTAAAGCGGGGCTTGCCATAATTACCGATGTTCTTCAGGCAAAGTCGCAGTTCTATGCCGCGAAACAGGAACTTATCGGCGCTAAAAACTCGCTTAAATCGGCGAAGGCCGGGCTTGCCTCTATTCTTGGCATCAGCCGCCGTTTCAAAGTTATTAAACCGGCGGAGCCGGCTATTAAAAAGGCTTTATTAAAAAAATATGTTCTTTTGGCTTATAAAAATAACCCCGGCTTAAGGTCGTTAAAATATGCAAAAAGAGCTGCAAACAATGAAACGCAGTATTATGAAGCTCAATATATTCCCCAGATTAATTTTCAGGCTTCTTATAACGCCCTTTCCGATAATCATTTTATACCCGGGGGTTCCTTAAATTATTGGACTGCCGGGGCAATATTAACTATGCCTATATTTCAGGGCGGTACAAGAATTATATCCATTGAGAAAGCCCGTTCCGCCGCTAACGCGGCAATGTACAATATGATACAGTCTAAAAGAAATTTAAAGGCGCAAGTCGTTTCGGATTTTTACAACATACAGAACCTTAAATATGAAGTTGCGGCGCTTGAGCACGAGGAGAAGTTCGCGTCAAAAAACTATATGCTCGTCGAAGAAGAGTATAAAGCAGGGGTTGCTACAAGCGTGGATGTCGTAACCGCTTTAGCCCAGCTCGCCGCCGCAAGGCATAACCTTTTGACCGCTAATTTAAGCTATTACAAATCCGTTTTAAACCTCAAAAGGCTTATCGGCTCTTTTAAAAGGAAACTTATAAGTTTAACCGTGGATAAGTTTAATTAAACTTTATTTGAATATTATTATAATAATAAGAATAAAATGGTGATGCCTAAATGAACGGTGATAATGAAAAAATCGGCGGTAACGAAGAGGGCGGCGCATTCGCCAATAATAGTAAATTTACTAAAAAAAATATTATAACCGCGTCTATTATACTTTTATTAGCCATAATAGGCGGTATTTTTGTTTTAAGATGGTATCTTTTCGGTCTCACCCATGTTTATACCGAAGACGCCGAGATAGACGGGCATATAGTTTCCGTCAGCACGCAGGTTCCCGGCAATATCACGGCAATCTATGTTTATAAGAACGAGCATGTTAAAAAGGGGGAGCTGATTGCGCGCATTAGCGATTCCACATATTATCCGGCAATGCTTCAGGCAAAAGCCAATTATAAGCTTGCAAAGGCAAAATTATTCAGCGCGGGCGCCGGCATCGGCCAGTTTATCGGGACTAATTACAATTCTTTTTATCTGTCTAAACTTGCTTATAGAACGGCTTTAGCTAATTTAAGCAAGGCAAAACTAACTTATGAATTGGATAAAA
>JAJYQZ010000327.1 GCA_021794335.1 bacterium | reverse complement strand
TATTTTTATAATAATCATGGCAATCGTTTTTAATAGTATCCGTCAGCCCGTCAATTTCCAGAGGATTTAAAAGATTAAACAGGATAATATCCGAATTTTCCGATAATTCTAAATCTTCAATAATCCGGTGAAAATTTTTGCTGTCGCTAAAAATAAGATTGTTCCTGTTTTTCCCTTTAAATAATTCAAAGGATTTTCCGATATTCCTGAAATAACGAAAATTTTGTTTTAAATCTAAGCCTGACGATATTTTTTCATCGCCGCCGCCGTTTAATTGCAATAACTGCTTCTTTTCCGTCCTCCCGGTATATTCTTTAAATTCATCCGGCTTGAATTCGTATAATACGGGTTCGTCAAGATATATTAATACCGGAAGTTTTATTTTCTCGGAAAGCTCAAAATAATAAGGCAAAGAATCTAAAAAATCGTCTATTTTATAGTAGTTATATACAGGAAAAATGCTTTTAAGCGCAAAAGAAAAATTTTTAATGCCTTCTTTTTTAAAAAGAAATATAACTATTCCGCCGTTTAAATTGCTGTTGTTCGTGAAATATTTTTCCAAAAAAATAAAATTAAAAAAGGATTGATCATAAGTTAAAGACATAATCCTCTGGTGCGTCATGCTGAAAGAATAAGCGGAAGTCCAGAAAAGTTCCGAATTAGCGTATATTTTTAAAAACGATGGTTTTGATATCTCGGGTAAAAGAGAGATCAAACTATTATCGAGAAAGATATTTTTTATCCCGCTGTTTGATGCCCTCTTAAACAAAAATTCCATACCGTTTATAATTTCATAATTTTTTCTTTCAAGGAGGCTGCCGGCATTTTTCTTGAAGATTCGCATAATGATCCAATAATTAAATGAAAATTATCACATAAGGTCTATAGGTTCTGCCCCTTCGATCTTTTTAATTTTGACATTTTTTTTGGCGGCTGATAAGATTGTGGCAAAAATATTTATAGCCAGAAGCGTAATCATAACGACCGCAAAACCGTGTATAAATGCGGCGTTGAAAATAGATGCCGGAGCATGCGACGGAATTTTATAGCCGTGTGCTTCCGTATATTTTTGTTTTAAAGATGTGAATATGAGTCCCGAAATGTCAACGCCGAATATAAGCCCCAATGCCCGCATCATATTAAGCACTCCTCCTGCCACCCCAAGCCTTTCCGGGGGCGCGGAAAGCATAATAGCGCTATTGTTTGGCGGAGTAAATATACCCATTCCGATGCCGAGTATAATAAACTCAAAAATAAGAAAAGCAATATTAGCGGAAGAACCTAAAAATGATAGAAAAAGCGTTGCGATAGCGCATATAAACATCCCAAGAGTGGTCATAATTCTTGAACCTACTTTGTCGGATATGGCTCCCGCAAAAGGGGCTATTATAGCCATAGACAGGGGAATAGGGGTTAGAATGATTCCTGTAACCGCCGGATTATAGTGCAACAAATCCTCTAAATAAAACGGCATTAAAAACAGGACGGCAAACAGGACATAATAAGACAACATGCCCGTCGTATTGCCTGCCGAAAATCCCCACTTTTTGAAAAGCTTAAGGTCTATCATCGGGTGTTCTACTTTAAGTTCCGTGTAAATAAAGAGCGGTAAAAATATAATAGCGATAAGAAAATAGACAAGAATTATAGGAGATGTCCAGCCGAATTTTGCTCCTTCGTTTACCGCTAAAACAAGAAAAGCGAGCCCGGCGGCAAAGAATGATATGCCAAAGTAGTCGATTTTTTCCCTTTTCTTTTTTATGTTTGCCTTACTTGACGGCAATATAAATAATGCCATAGTGATTCCGATAATGCCGATGGGAACATTAACATAAAATATTAAACGCCAGCTTACCAGCGCGATAAGCATACCGCCGACAAATGGACCTATGGACATTGCAATAGCCTGAACGGAGCCCTGAAGCCCGATTGCCTTTCCCAGTTCGTTTGAAGGGAATGCTTGAGTGATTATGGCGACCGAGTTAGCCTGAAGGAGACCTGCGCCGATTGCTTGAAGCACGCGGGAAAATATTAAAAAATTAGCGTTTGGAGCTATGCCGCAAAGAGCGGAACCTACAGTGAAAACAATAAAACCGATACTATACATTTTAGTTCGTCCAAACATATCGGCAAGCCTGCCAAAAAGAGGCAAAAAAATGGTGAGGGTCAGCATATATGCCATTGCGACCCATTCTATTATAGACATTGGAACGACAAAACTATGCTCCATAGTGGGCATAGCAACATTGACTATACTGACATCGAGGGCCGACATCGTTGCTCCGACCAGAACCGTTGACAGTATAAACCATTTCCAATTTGGATGGGAAGAAAAATATGGATGAGGAAATGTTGATTCCTTGTTCAATTTAATACCCTCCTTTGTTCATTAATGTTTTATATTTATTTATTTTATATTTTTATCAGCCGTATCATATAACCTGATTCCAAGCTCTTTAAGCTGTGCGTCTTTAACAGGAGAAGGGGCGTCCGATAACGGACAATAGGCTTTTTGCGTTTTTGGAAAAGCTATTACATCTCTTATCGAGTTTTCGTTTCTAAGAAGCATTAATATCCTGTCGATGCCGAATGCTATGCCGCCGTGGGGCGGCGCTCCAAAACTTAAGGCGTCAAGTAAAAAACCGAACTTAAGTCTTACATCATCGGGCGATATGGAAAGAATTTTAAAAATTTTTTCCTGCAGTGCATGATTGTGAATCCTTACGCTCCCTCCTCCAATCTCTTCTCCGTTAAGAACAAGGTCGTAACTATCCGATTTAACCGACAGGGGGTCGGTTTCAAGGATGGCTAAATCATTTTTAGCAGGCGAAGTAAAAGGGTGATGAACCGAAACTATCTTTTTTTCCTCATCCGAATATTCAAATAAAGGAAAATTAACGACCCATAACAAATCGAACCTGTTTTCGGGAATAAGGTTGTATTTTTTTGCCAGATAAAGTCTTAGTCTGCCAAGAACGGTGTTTGCCGTTTTTTTTGTATCGGCTTGATAAAATATTATATCCCCGTTTTTTGCGGCAAGTCTTTTGATCAGCGAGGCTTTTTCCCCGTCATTTACAAATTTGGAGATGCCGCCGTCTAACGAGTTATTTTCGCCCACCTTTGTCCATGCAAGGCCCTTTCCGCCAAAATCCTTTACGACTGCTAAAAGGTCGTCTATATCCTTTCGGGAGAGCAGGTTTGAACCGTTTGGAAAGCATATTGCCTTTATGGTACCGCCGGTAGATATGACATTTTTAAAGAGGTTTAGAGAGGAGTTTGTAAAAATGTCGGATAAACAGGTGATGATTAATTCGAATCTGGTATCAGGCTTATCGCTTCCATATTTATCAAAAGCCTCTTCATAGTCCAACACCTTAAAAGGCAGGTCTATTTTTATATTAAGCAGTTTTTCGAATATACCTGTAAAAAGTTCTTCCGTAACAGATATGATGTCTTGCATTTCCACAAAAGACATCTCCATATCGAGCTGCGTAAACTCCGGCTGCCTGTCTGCCCTTAAGTCTTCGTCCCTGAAGCATCTCACAATCTGATAATATCTTTCAAATCCGCTGACCATAAGGATTTGTTTAAACAGTTGCGGGGATTGGGGAAGGGCGAAAAAATGTCCGTGATTTAACCTTGACGGGACCAGAAAGTCTCTTGAGCCCTCCGGCGTGCTTTTGGTTAAAAAAGGCGTTTCTATATCGAAAAAACCCCTGTTATTTAAAAATTCTCTTATCAGATAAGTAAATTTAGACCTGAAAATTAAATTATCTTTCAGCCTTTTACCCCTTAAATCCAGATACCTGTATTTAAGCCTCGTAAATTCATTGACTTCGGTTTCTTCCTCGATCTGAAACGGCAAAGTTTCGCAGGTGTTGAGAATTTGAACGGCGTTTGCCAAAATTTCGATCTTCCCGGTCTTTAGATGAGGATTTTCGGTTCCGCCGGGCCTGTTTCTTACGGTACCGGTAACGGACACCACATATTCGTTTTTTAACTTTTTTGCGGTTTTAAATGATTCGCCTTTAATATTTTCATCGAATACTATTTGCATTACCCCTGAATAATCCCTTAAATCTATAAATACTAATCCGCCGTGGTCCCTATACCGCATGACCCAGCCTTTAAGGGTAAATTCTTTTCCCGTATCTTGTCCAGTAATTTCTTCGCATAATGTTCTCGGTATATTTTTTTTATTTTCCGTAGCCGTTTCCAAAATTTCTCCAACTTTATGATAATAGATAATATATAAATCAAAAAATTCAGGCGGGATTAAAATTCAATTTTTAAGTTTATAACTTTGAATGGTATTATGTCAATAAAAATTTATCGATTTCTTTTTCTAATTCAAAATTTTTAAATAATAATTCGATATGGTTTTCCGATGTGATTTCGCTAAGCTTAGAATTTTCAAGTTTTTCATAAAGCTCTTTTACGCAGTCTTCTTTTATAATGCGGTCTTTTTTTGAATATACCAAATCAAAAAAGATTTTATGCCGGTTAATATTGTCAATATCATTTTTAAAATCTTCATTAAAATATTTTACATATTTAAAATCGTTTATTACTATTTGGGACGGCGTTCTTTTTATGTCATCCATGGCATTTGTTAAAATATTTTTATCAAAGGAGGCATAGGCGTCTTTCAGAAAAATCATAATCGTTTTATCGAAGGACTTTTCCAAACTTTTTATAAAATTGTCCGTTATGCAGGTATTATGGCATCCGGCTATTAACATGACCCTGCTTGTTTTGCAAGGATATAAAGAGGCATACTTGAGGGCAATTTGCGCCCCCATCGAATGGCCGATTAAAATAAATCCGGCATTTTCGTTAAATAACCCCGCGGCGGCAGCGAAGGCAGTTTTAGCGTAATATTCGATCCCGTTATTTATGGGAATATTGTCCGCGTTTATATTCGCGCGGCCCTTTTCAGGCATTGACCTGAAATGAAAAGGCAGGTCTAAAGCCAAAATGTTAAAATTTTTGCCATATTTCTTTTTTATGTAATCAAAAACGGAAAGCATCGAAAGGTGATTGCCCCCGGCGCCGTGAATAAGAATAATAGTTTCCGCTTTATCTTCATTTTTACATTCACATTTATGTAACAGATAAAAAATTCTTGTGTTTTTTAATTTGATGTACGGCATTGATTTTTAAAAATTCGTCAAAATATGTTATATTTGATATATTAAAAGGTGTAAAATGTTTAAAGATTTAAACAAATTCCATTATAACATAAGAAAATAATGACCTTCATAAAAAAATTAAT
>JAJYQZ010000284.1 GCA_021794335.1 bacterium | reverse complement strand
GATCGTCATAAAGAGGATGATATGATAATTTTCGAGGAGGTAAGGAGAGCGGTGCATGATTATAAAAAGACCAAAAAACCCCTTATTTACAGATGCAAAGATACATCGTGCGATATAGAGGTATTGTAAATCCGAAAAAATATTAAATATTTTAAAAATTTCGGTCGGATTTCCTTGACATACTTAATTCTGTTGTAGTAATATACATAAAAAAGTGGTTTGCCGTTTCCGCATCGGCGGGAATGACGGGAAGTGAATATAACCTACAATAAATAAAAGGGTTACTAAGAAATTACCAATGGGGTGGTAAAGATTAAATGAATAAAACAAATTTTTCTTTGCTCGCTAAATTTTTTTTGTTTATTTTATCTCTTTCGCTGGTTTTTATCGGTATTTTTCCTTTAAACGTTTATTCTTTTATTACGACCGTAACCGTTCAACCGGGGGAAACCCTCGGTCAGATTGCGGACAGCCATAACACTACGGTTGCTTCCATAATGTCTTTTAACGGTCTTCATAACTATATAATATATCCGGGAGAAAGGCTTAAGGTGTCCTCCGGCGGTTATAATCATTCCGCCTACCGCCCAGCCGTTACCTACGGCCATTATAAAGTTCAGTTCGGCGATACCCTGTCTTTGATAGCCCAAAAATACGGAACTTCCATTGCCGAACTAAGAAAATTAAACGGCCTGTATTCCAATGTAATAAGACAGGGGGCTGTTCTGGTTGTGCCTGAAAGTTATAGAACCGCTCAAATTAATAATAACAATAATGATAATAAATACAATTATTACAGGGTTGCGACTTTTCAAGTTTTAACCGGCAACAAAAATGTTAATAGCCATAGACATAACGCGGCTAAAAGAAGCAATAATGTGAGTATCGGAAGAAAGATAGTCGATACCGCGTTTAGGTATAAAGGCGTTCCGTATGCTTGGGGCGGAACGACAAGAACCGGCATGGATTGTTCCGGTTTTGTTCAGCGCGTATTTGCAAAGGATAATATACATCTTCCTAGGACTGCCCGCGAGCAATCAAGTCTGGGCAAATATATCCCTAAAAGCAGATTAAAGCCCGGAGATTTATTATTTTTCAGGACTTATGCTCCTTATATTTCACATGTCGGGATTTACATAGGGCATGGAAAATTTATTCAGGAAAATTCCGGCGCCGGTACGGTAACGATAACCAGCCTGTCAAACGAGTATTTTGAAAGAACTTACGCATTTGCTAAATCTATTAAGTAGCAGATGTCAAGCTGCGCGCTTCTTATAACGGCAATAAATTAACTAAATTTATAAATTAAAGGACATTATTATGTTTAATTTTAACAACTGGCATGCGCCGAGTCCCATAATATTTATAGGTCCTCTTCCTGTTCATTGGTACGGAATTTTGATAGGGATCGGCTTTGTTATCGGTATAGCGATAGCATATTTTAGGGCAAAATCCTGGGGCGAGGATCCCGAAAACATAATTAACATCATGGTATTTGCCATACCGGTGTCGATTATTTTTGCGCGCTTTTATTATGTCGTATTTGCATGGGGGTATTATGCAAAAAACATTATAAGCGTTTTTTATATATGGCAGGGCGGACTTGCGATATACGGCGGAGAAATAGGCGGACTTCTAACGCTTTACCTATACACCCGGATAAAAAAATTAAATATTTGGCGTTATATAGATATGCTGGCTCCAAGTTTGCTTTTAGGGCAGGCTATCGGCAGGTGGGGGAATTTTATAGACCAGCAGGCCTTCGGTTATCCCGTTAAATGGGGGCTTCCTATCGCGAAGGCAATGCGCCCCGTAAACGCCTACACCCCGAAACATTTGATATTTGGGTTATGGGGATACCCTTTTCAAACGGCTTATCCAAAGAACCTGACAATGTATGCCCACTTTGAACCATCTTTTTTTTACGAGTCTGTTCCGGATTTCTTTGGATTCATATTTTTGATGTGGCTTTCGAGAAAAAAACCCAAGGTTGCCGGAAAGATACTCATAGGTTATTTAATTTGGTACGGAACGACCAGATTTTTTACGGAAGGCACAAGGATAGACAGTTTATGGTTAGGGAACAGCATCAGGGTTTCACAGGTGCTAAGCATGTTTGCCGTTATAATTTCGATAGCAGTTTTAATTTACAGGCATTATAAATATAAAGAATTATAATAAAATGAAAATGGTATAATATGGTATAACCTTAATTTTGCAATAGAAATTTATTTTCTGGATTCCCGCTTTCGCGGGAATGACGATAATGGAATTTAAACTTTAACCCAACGAGTGTCCCAACCCGCTTCAGCGGGAATCCAGTATTTACATATAAAAGAAACATCTAAATATTTTCTATTGCAAAATTAAAGTATAATAAAGAACAAAGGAAATTCGCAGAATGGGAAGCTATTTAAAAAATGATTCGCAGTCAACCGTTGCCGAATTGAAAGATGCGGTAAGGGAATTTTGCGAAAAGAGGGATTGGGACAGGTATCATAATGCGAAAGACCTTGCCATAGGCATAATAACCGAGGCATCGGAACTTTTAGAATTTTTTAGATTTAAAGATGACGCGGAAATACGGGCTTTAATGAATGACGACGAAAAACTTAAGGAAATCAGCCACGAATTAGCCGATATATTTTATTTTATATTGAGATTTTCTCAAAAATATGGCATCGATATTACAGAGTCGTTTGAAGCTAAAATGAAAGTAAACGAGGTAAAATACCCTATAGATAAGGCATGGGGTTCAAATAAGAAATATAACGAATTTTAAAGAAAGCGTAATATCAGAGTTAAGCCCCCAATTATTTTGTTTTCCCTGCCTACCGCTGCCGTCATTTCTTATCCGATAATATCCATACTAAATTAAATTTTCATCAATTATATATATGCAGTTTGTAATTTCCGTAACCGTTAAGCCAAATTCAAAGAAAGAAGGCTATGCAATGTTGGATGACGGAACATTAAGGCTTATGATTAAACAGAGACCCGTGGGAAACATGGCTAATGAAGCGGTAATAAAAAAAATTGCGGAAATTTACGGCAAACCCAAAAGTAAAATTAAAATAAAATCCGGTTTAAAATCTAAAAACAAAATAGTCGCGATAGATGAATGATTTTGAAATAAACAACATATTTCTTTATTTTAAATGATATAATTATTACATATATGGGCGCATATAGGTAAACGCATGGAGAGGCTGAATTTTATGAGTTTTTTTAATAACGGCGATTTTTTACCGCCGCTTGCCGACAGGCTTAGACCCAAAGTCCTATCCGAATTTATCGGCCAGCCCCATCTTCTCGACAAGAATAAGCCGTTAAGGAATATGCTGGATTCCAAGTTTATCCGCTCGATGATACTATGGGGTCCGCCCGGCAGCGGCAAGACCACTCTTGCCGGTATTATATCAAATGCTTTTAATTACGAGTTTTACAGTATTTCGGCGGTTTCTTCCGGCGTTAAGGAGTTAAGGGAATTTATAGACAAAGCCGATATTAGTTTTAAGCACTATAAAAAGCCCGTAATTCTTTTTATCGATGAAATCCACCGTTTTAACAAGTCTCAACAGGATTTACTTTTACATTCTATCGAAGAAGGAAGCCTTATATTAATTGGCGCAACTACGGAAAATCCGTCATTCGAAATAAACTCGCCAATTCTTTCGAGGGTATTGGTATTTACCCTGAATCCGTTATCCGAGGATGATTTAAGCAAAATAATAGATAGGGCATTAAATACGGACGAAGTTCTGAAGAAAAAGAAAATTTTTATGGATAAAGAGGATATAAATATCCTGATCAAATATTCCGGAAGCGACGCCCGCATAATGTTAAATGCTCTTGAAATTGCGGTCAACCTTGCGAAGCCTTCTGAAAAGGGTGAGATAATATTGACCGAAAAGATTATAGAAGAGGCATACCTCAGAAAGTCAAAATACGATAAAACGGGGGAGGAGCATTATAATACGATTTCGGCTTTCATTAAAAGCATAAGGGGGAGCGACCCGGATGGAGCGGTATTCTGGCTTGCAAAGATGCTGGATTCGGGAGAAGATATTAAATTTATCGCAAGAAGAATGATAATTTTGGCTTCCGAAGATGTCGGGAATGCCGAACCCGAAGGCTTAAATCTTGCCGTCAGCTGTTTTAATGCCGTTAATGTTATCGGTATGCCGGAGGCCCGCATTATTTTATCGCAGACCGCCGTTTATCTTGCAAGCTGTCCCAAGTCAAACGCAAGCTACCTTGCTATCGAGGAGGCTTTAAAAGATGTAAAAGACTTTCCCGGCGTTACCGTGCCTCTTCATTTAAGAAACGCGCCGACAAAACTAATGAAGGATTTGGATTACCACAAAGGGTATAAATATGCTCATAATTTTGAAAACCATTTCGTAAAGCAGCCGTATCTTCCGCCCGAGCTGTCTTCCCGAATTTATTACCATCCCGAAGATATAGGAAGAGAGAAGGAGCTTAAGAACCGCCTTAAATTATTATGGGAAAAGGATAAAAATTATAAGGATTAAGTATTTTTTTAGATTTTCAAGTTTCAAGTATTCACATTTTAACCCTTACCATTACGCCATGCACTTTTTCGGCAGGAAGCTTATAAAATCTTACAAAAGAGGGGGATAGTTTCTTAATTAGGGCAAAAATCCTCCAGAGCGGGTTAGCGCTGACGATATCTTCAAAACCATAAAATATAACGGTTTCGTCGATATTGTACTGCTTTAATATCTCTTCCACATCGACCACTTCGGAATATCCCGCGCTTACGGCAAGCTGACCGAGTCCCGGGGCTATGTCCCCTTTAAGCGCATCGGTTATTCCGTAAGGTTTTTCGGTTCTTTCTATGGAAACAAATATGTTTTTTTCATACATTATATTATTATCAAACATTGTTTTGATGATATACGGAGAGACCTTGTCGGAAAGGCTGGCAAAAAACAGGGATGTTCCTTTTAATTTGGTGAAATTATTATAACGGTATTCATATTCCTTTAAAAACACTTTTAAATCCGTCATCTTATATACGCTATGCAGTTTTTTCTGCCCTTTTGTATATAGCATTATTGTAATGAACGGAATTGTTGCTATTATTAATGCAAAATAACCCCCTTCGGCAGTTTTATATAATAAATTTGAAGCCAAAAACATAATATCGGCGAATGTCGTTATAAGCGATATAAGCAGCATAAAGTATCTTTTTTTGTGATAAAAATGCATATTTATTAAAATGCCCGTAAAGGTCATGGTTCCGCTGACGGCAA
>JAJYQZ010000041.1:3712-5308 GCA_021794335.1 bacterium | reverse complement strand
ATTTTTTGAATATTTTTACTCAATTTGGTTTTTTTGTCAACTATTACCTGCACGGCGTTTAAAACTATATTATTTTCTTCGGGAATAAATTTTTCCGGCATTCCGGTTAAGTATTTTTTGATTGCAATATCTTTATTAGTCCCGACAACCGAATATTTGGAACCTACCATGCCGACATCCGTTATATAAGCGGTGCCTTTTGGCAAAATCATATTGTCATTTGTTTGAACATGTGTATGTGTCCCGACTAAAGCCGATACCTCGCCGTCTAAATACAATGCGAGGGCTTCCTTTTCGGATGTTGCCTCGGCATGAAAATCTATAATTATAGCGTCGGAATGGCCTGAAATTTTTTCGATCACATCCTTTGCAACCGTAAACGGTGATTCTGTAAGTCCCTTCATAAAAACTCTTCCTTCTAAATTTACAACCCCTATTTTTCTTTCAAATCTGGAATTAAATATGCCATAACCAACTCCGGGAACTAAAGGGGAATAGTTTGCCGGCCTTAAAAGTTTATGCTGCCCCGCTATATAGGGAATTATAGATTTTTGATCCCAAATATGATTACCCGAAGTAATAACATCGATGCCTAAACTTAATATAAAATCGGCAACATCCGGTGTTATTCCCATCCCATGCGCCGCATTTTCCCCGTTCGCTATAATAAATTCCGGTTCGTATTTAGAAACCAAATTGCTCAGAAGTCCTTTAACCGCCAGTCTTCCCGGTTTCCCTATGATATCGCCTATAAAAAGAATTTTAATATCATTATCTTGCAAATTCCGTTGCCCTCGTCTCTCTGATAACGGTAACCTTAATCTGCCCCGGATATTGAAGCGAGGATTCTATCTTTTTAGCAATATCTTTAGATAGCATAATAGAATCGTCATCCGATATTTTCTGACTTTGAACGATAGCCCTAATCTCTCTTCCTGCTTGAATAACATAACTTTTGGCAACGCCGTTAAATGAACCGGCAATCGATTCAAGATCCTCAAGCCTTTTTACATAAGTTTCAAACATCTCTTTTCTTGCGCCGGGCCTTGCGGCGCTTAATGCATCGGCGGCAGATACTAAAACGGCTAACACGCTGTTTGGTTCTTCATCATAATGATGAGCGGCGATAGCATGCACCACTCTGGGAGATTCGCCAAACTTTTTAGCAAGTTCTGCTCCGATAACCGCGTGTGATCCTTCAATCTCATGATCAACCGCTTTTCCTATATCGTGTAAAAGACCCGCCCTTTTTGCCTGCTTAACATTAATGTTGAGCTCCGCCGCCATTATCCCGCATAAGAAAGCAACCTCTATAGAATGATTATACACATTTTGCGAATAACTTGTTCTATACTTTAACCTCCCTAAAAGTTTGAGAATTTCGGGATGGATACCGTGAACGCCGACATCGAAAGTGGCCTGCTCGCCGGCTTCCTTCATTGCAAGGCCGAGTTCCTCTTCGACTTTGCTAACCACTTCTTCTATTCGGGCAGGATGAATTCTGCCGTCCGTTATTAATCTTTCGAGCGAAAGCCTTGCAATTTCTCTTTTAACAGGGTTAAAAGACGATAAGATAACAGCCTCAGGGGTTTCATC
>JAJYQZ010000041.1:0-3612 GCA_021794335.1 bacterium | reverse complement strand
GTAATGCATCTTTATATCGTTGCCGTCAAATTCTAATTCGTCATCCGAAATTAGTTGGAAACCATAACAAACACCCACAAACAGAGAATCTTTTGCTTGATTGAGAGCTTTATCGTAACACCCTTTTCCATAACCTGCCCTGTTTCCAGATATATCGAACGCAACTCCCGGTACGAAAAAAACATCTATCTCCTTTATATCGATAATACAGCTGCCTTTTGGGCATAAGATGCCGTAATCGTCTGTTTTCATCGAATTAATATTTTCAAATTTATTAAAACACATATAATTCCCCATAGAATACTGGGGAAGGTAAAGATTAATACTTTTAGATATATCTAATTTAATAATATATTCTATTCTTACCTCATTTTTTACACTCATATAAATTGCCGCATTTTTAAAAAAATTATCTTTTATAAAAGAATAAGCATTGGCGGCAATATTCAGGCTGAAATATTTAATTTCATCCTCGCTTAATTTATTGCGCCTTTCAATCATCCTTTTTCTTGCGATATTCTTTTCAATCATCGTCTATTATCGTCATCTATTTAGATAAAAGCAATATTATAACTGAATAACTAAATAACTGAACGGATTATTGCGTGAAATTTAAATAAATTTTTAAGGGAATAAAATGGATAGGGCGGCATGACAAACGGAACCCCGCATGTGCCGAAGCGGCTTTAAAATTAGACCTATTTCAAAATAGGTGGCAATCATATGCTAAATGAATTAGGAATCACAGTTGCCTATGTTTCTATATCAAAAAGCAGTGACAATCCCATTCTATCTAACTGTTGGGTCAATTTTAAAAACCTGACATCGAACACCGCAGGGCATAAGCCTTTAATCTATTCTAAAGAGAGCGATTTATATGATTATATATATTGTTAATTTTTTCTAAAACTCTTTTGCTTTCACTATTAACTTCCGTTTTGCTGGATATATAATCGTCAGCTATATTAAGCGCAGTTAGAACAGCTACATTAAAGGAATCAACGGATTTTGTCCGTTTTATAATCTGATCCGCTTTAGCATTCACATAGGCTGCTAATTGCTCTAAATATTTTTTATCTTTATCGCTATTTATAACAAACTTGTGATTCATTATTATAAGCTCCACAAATGAGCTGCCCTGAAGTGAGGCTATCTCCGCCGAACCTGCATCCCGCTGGACTTTCGTCTCGTTTTCCCTCATAATTGTATCGATTCCAAATTTACCATTATACCGTCAATCTTTTTTATTATTATATCATTTTCCATTTCATTTTGGGTAATTTTATTCTTCAATTCGTTAATCTCATCATCTTTAGCTTTAACCTCCATTAAAAGTTTATCCCGTTCAATTTTTATTTTTTCAAATAATTCTTTAATTAAAATAACCTTTTCTTCGATTATATTAAGATTATCGATATCCATTTTTTGAGACCCCGCAAATAATTCATTCATAAGTTTAAAAAATTATTTTAAAAAGTTAAAGGTAGATTATGCCGATGTATAAAGATGGGCATACGGTCTGGCGCTTGAAGGGACAATTTTATAAAAAGGCTTGCCCGTAATGTCTTCAAAAGCAATATTAAAATCATCCGCATATTCCAATAAATATTTTTTTAAAAAAGCCATATCGTTATCATCTGCTTCATATAGTTCAACTTCTTTCGAATATTTTGAGAAATCTATTTTTTTTCGTAAATATATAACCCCTCCATGCATTCCTGCCGCAAAATAATCGCCGGCGGTATCGTCCGCATCGTTCAGCCCCAGCAAGACAATAACTCCTCCAGCCATGTATTCCGCAAAAAAACTCCCTACCTTTCCGCCTATTATTATAACAGGCAGCTGCTCATTATAACCCTTCATATGTATCCCGACCCGATATCCGGCATTTCCCAAAATATAAATCCTGCCGCCTCTCATACCGTACCCGACCACATCTCCCGCATCGCCTTTTATTAAAATTTTCCCGGCATTCATAGTATTGCCGACATTATCCTGCGCATTGCCGTTTACGGCTATAGTGGGACCGTCCATAAAAACTCCTAAATCATTGCCCGGAACGCCGTTTATGTTAATAATTATATCGTCGCCTTTGATGCCGTCTCCAATGTAATACTGCCCGTTAACATTTTCCAGAAAAAATTTTTTAACTCCTCTTTCAATCCCTTCCCTTATTAATCTGTTAAGGTCTCTATAATGCATCCCGTTTGCATCTATCGTTATCATGTTGCCGCTCAATCTCCTTTATCTTTTAGCTAATTTGATACTTTAGGTATTTTATATATAGTAAACACGGGTTTAACGGTATTATAGCCCCGCATGTTTGATCCCTAATACTTTAAGCTCGGCATCGGTTAATTCGACGCCCCTCAATCTTTCTCTCGAACCTCTTAAGCTTTCGATGGAATTAACGCCCATGGCTCCCAGCACCTCCTGAATTTCATGGCTCCATGCAGAAATGAGATTATATAACCTTTCCCCGTAAACTTCAGGGTCTAATCTTCTGACAAGCTCCGGCCTTTGAGTAGTTATTCCCCAGCTGCAATTGCCTGTATTACACTTTCCGCATACATGGCAGCCCATAACAATAAGGGCGGCAGTTCCGATTGCAACGGCATCCGCCCCAAGGGCAATCGCTTTTACGGCATCTGCGCTCGACCTGATACTCCCCGCGGCAATAAGGGAAGCCTCATTTCTAATCCCTTCTTCCCTGAGTCTTTCATCAACCTGGGCAAGAGCAAGCTCAATAGGAATCCCTACATGATCTTTTATTATATTTGGCGCCGCTCCTGTACCGCCGGTATATCCGTCGATATATACTATATCTGCCCCGGCTCTGACTATTCCGCTAACAATAGCGGCAATATTATGAACGGCGGCAACCTTGACGGAAACCGGCTTCTCATAATTTGTAGCCTCCTTTATGGCAAAAATAAGCTGCCTTAAGTCTTCGATAGAGTAAATATCATGATGGGGCGCGGGTGAAATTGCATCCGTTCCTATGGGAATCATTCTCGTTCTGGATATATCTAATCCTATTTTTTCGCCGGGCAAATGACCCCCTATGCCGGGTTTAGCGCCCTGTCCTATTTTTATTTCAACGGCAATACCGCTGTTTAAATAATCCCTGTGAACGCCGAATCTTCCCGAAGCGACCTGAACAACGATGTTTTTGCCGAACGGGACGAGATCGTCATGAAGTCCGCCTTCGCCCGTATTCATAACTATCCCCAAAGCCCTGGCAGCCAAAGCCATGGCTTTTTGAGCGTTTAATGAAATAGAGCCGTAAGACATTGCGCCAAAAACAAAAGGCGTTTGCAATTCAATTTGAGGGGGCATCTTCGTTTTTAAAATCGGTTCGCCCTCTTCATTAAAATCAAGCTCGATTTTGGACGGCTTTTTGCCAAGGTAAGTCTTAAGTTCCATGGGTTCGCGCAATGGATCGATGGAAGGATTGGTAACCTGGCATGCGTCTAAAAGTATATGGTCAAAATATTTTTTATATTTAAAGGTCGTCCCCATTCCGGAAATAACAATTCCACCCGTTTCGGATTGTTTCCAGATGCTTTTAATGTGATTCTCCTTCCAATTGCCGTTCTCCCTGATAACGGT
>JAJYQZ010000005.1 GCA_021794335.1 bacterium | reverse complement strand
AACCGAGGTCGCGGATGGCGGCCTCGTCTATTCTTGGAGAATAGACTTCATTTAGGATGCCGTGGGAAATAGTAAACCAGACGGGGCTTCCTTTAAAAGCGGTTCCGACCCCGCTTTTATTAGAACTAGTCCATCGCCCTGGAATCCCCGGCCATCCCGGAGCAAAAATTGACTCTGCCATTCTTTCTATCCTCTTAATCTTCCGTTTATCGTTATTATTTGTTATTTACATTTATACTTTTATTAAATTAAAAATCAGACTAAATCCTAATTTTTTATTTTTAATTAATTTCATTAATTAGGGTTAGTTAGCCCCCATGCGTAAAATTAGAATAATCGATCATTGCTCCATCCACAAATATTGTACTACCTGTCACATACGACGCATGATCGGAAACCAAAAAAGCGGCTACCCTGGCTACTTCTTCACATTCTCCCATTCTTCCAAGCGGTATTTTTTTAAGAAGATTGCCAAGGGTTTCGGGATTATCCCAAACATTTTGATTAATAGGCGTTTTAATTGCGCCCGGAGCTAAAGATATTATTCTTATTCCTAAAGAGCCGACTTCCTGTGCCATAGTTTTTGTTAACATAGATAAACCCGCTTTTGCGGCGGCATATCCGCTGTAGCCGCTCCATGGAATATTTTCATGGACAGAAGTTATATTTAAAATTACGCCGCTTTTTTGAATTACCATATATTTTAAAGCCTCTCTGGAGCAGTAAAACGGCCCGAAGAGATTAATTTTTACCACCTTTTCCCATTCGGATATATCGGATTCCCATACAAGGGAGCGGACTCCGTCGATTCCCGCATTATTTACGAGAATATCTATCCCGCCCCATTCTTTTACAAAAGCATTTATCATTGCTTCAACCAAACCCGCATCCGAAACATCGGACTGCAAAGTAAGCACGGCGCCCCCATTTTTTCTTATCCCTGAGGCAATTTTCCCGGCTGCTTCCGCTTCCGAATGGTAGTTAAGGCCTATCTTTGCCCCATCGGCTGCAAATTCTTTAGCAATAACCTCGCCGAGTCCTGAACTTGCGCCCGTAATCAAAGCTCTCTTACCTTTTAAATCGACATTCATAATTAAAATCCCCCCATATAATATATTTCAGGAATTAAATGATCATAAATTAAGCCTCTTTTTTACCGTCATCATATCTTTCTTCAACCCCTGTGAGCTTATAAACCAGCAATGACACAAGCCATGCCGATGTCAATATGCCCGCTATAATCCCGCCTAACATTGCAAAGGAAATATTATTAAAGAAATCCCACGGTTCCCCCGTAAAATTAAATTCCATTCCTATAACCTGAAGCCATTCCACCGTTCCGATGCAAAATGCTAAAAAAACAGAAATGCTTGTGATAGAAATGTTGTAAAAGATTTTCCTTACAGGATTCAAGAAAGCCCAGCTATAAGCATACTGCATTATGACACCGTCGGTTGAATCAAGTAATACCATGCCGGACGCAAATAATAAAGGCAGTGTCAAAACATCGATTAGCGGTCTGCCGGATGAAGCAAATACGGCTGAAATAGATAATACGGCAACCTCGGTTGCCGTATCAAAACCTATACCGAATAAAATTCCGACAAAAAACATCTGCCAGCTTGACTTGATGATTTTCATGACTCCGCTAAAATACCGGAACATGAATCCTCTTTTTAAAAGTTCATCTTCTATTTTTTTATTTTTAATGTTTTTAAAATCCCTTGCAATCTTAACGACACTTACCAGAATGACGAGATTCATAAATGCAATTAAATATAAAAATAAAGCCGAAACGCCTGTTCCTATCATACTGCCCAGATTACCCAATTCAGGATAAGTTTTAACTACAAATGTTCCAATTATAATCGTTATTATTGTTAAAATAAAGACCGACAATGCGTGCCCGATTGAGAAGAAAAATCCGACGCCGATCGGCTTTTGACCGTCATTCATTAATTTTCTTGTCGTGTTATCGATTGCGGCAATATGATCGGCATCCATGGCATGCTTTAAGCCAAAGAAAAAAGCAAGCGTGCCTAAACTTAACAGTGCAGGAAAGACCCTTGACCTGTCGATCAAGACAATTACGGAAAATAACAGAAAAGCAATTAAAAATGCGTAAAGAAGAATAAGCCTTTTTTTAAAAGTTAATGAATTAAAAGGATGTAAAAACATAATTAGACCTCCCGCCAATTAAATTAAAATAGTATCTTAAAAAGCAGGTCTTCCGGCTTAAACATGAGAACATTCCGCCTTCCCGGTATTCATCAATCTTACCAGTGGCCAAGTAGAACATTCTTTATAGCGGCTTTAAAAAGAAAAACCCGTTATAAGTTATCACGGCTGCGGGAACAGCACAGGATTTTCACCTATTTCCCTAAACTTTTAAGATAAAGTTTAGTTTATATTCATTTACAATGAACGATTTTGTGAACTACCCCGCCCTTACGGGCGAGACTTCTTGGCAATGTCAGTTAAAAGATTATCACGGGAAATACAAAAAGTCAAATTAAGGATATGATTTTTCTTTCCATAATCTTCAGTAATCTTCAGTCTTTTCAGAATTATTTAATGCTTTAAGGTATTCTTTATATGCATTAAAGCAAACTTAAACAAACTTGCCAATCTATTTTTTCCCGGATATCTACCACAAACATTAACAAACATTAAAATTTATTTGACAATTAAACCAAAACGACATATTATTTTATTAGCTTAAAATATAACGTAACTTACAAAGAAAATAAAATTGATTCCTTCGAGCTTTACTACCTGAGGTTTTTAAACCGGCAAGGGGTAAAGCCAGCCATAGTCAACGGCTCGGGCAGGGTGGGAAACTGCGCTACCTCCTATATCGGAAAGAAGGTTATTCTAATAAGGATGTTGATTCATGTCTTCTAACCATTACGGCATTAATGAATGGGCTGGAGCCTTTGGAGATATTGGAACACTCATACCGTTTGTTTTAGCCTACATTATAGTGCTTCATATGAATCCTGTGGGGGTCCTTTTTGCTTTCGGCCTATCCAAAATAGCAACCGGGCTTTTTTATAAAACCCCCGTTCCCATTCAACCGATGAAAGCGATAGGCGGCTTTGCCCTTTCCCATCCAAAACTTGTAACCCCGTCCATGGTTTGGTCGGCTGGTCTCATTATCGGGGTAACGTGGTTTTTCCTTGGCATCACAAGAACGGTAGAATTTTTCGGCAGGTTGGCTTCTAAGCCGGTGGTTCGCGGAATTATGCTCGGGCTGGGTCTTACATTTGCGGAAATGGGCATTATCCGTATGAGTTCAAACTGGCCATTGGCCGCCTTAGGGGTGGCTGTAACATTACTCTTATTTGCAACCCGCTTTCCCGCCATGTTTGCTTTGCTTATTCTTGGAATAGTCGGAGCTATTTTAAGTCATCCCGAACTGCCTTCCGAGCTTGCCAAAACGGGTTTGGCTTTTGAGTTTCCATCCCTTTCATTGCGCTTTCTCTCATGGGACACCCTGCTATCCGGTTTATTTCTGCTGGCGCTGCCCCAGATACCGCTTACGCTTGGCAATGCCATAATTGCAATTACTCATGAGAACAACGAGCTTTTCCCCGATCGTCCCGTGACAGAAAGAAAAATGGCGATATCTACCGGACTTATGAACCTGTTTTCCCCGCTGGTCGGAGGTGTTCCCATGTGCCATGGCGCCGGAGGAATGGCGGGGCATGTACGTTTCGGCGCCCGTACAGGCGGCGCATTAGTTATTTTGGGTTCACTCGTGCTTTTGCTTTCGCTATTCGGCGGTCATTCAACATTGATTATGTTAAAAGCGTTCCCTGATGCCATTATCGGAGTAATACTCTTTTTTGCAGGCCTCGAGTTAGCCTCCACTTCTAAAGACATCGGGAAAGAGAAAAAGGATGTATATTTGATGTTATTTGTAGCGGCTCTTGCAATGTGGAATATGGGAGTGGCATTTGTAGCAGGGGTTATCCTTAACGAACTTATGAGGAGGGGATGGGTAAAGATTTAAAAAAGATCTGAATTGGAAATTATATGCCCCTCCTTTATCAGCATTTAACTCTCATAACTGCCGTTTTCGCATATGCTGTCCCCGAAAAAATCACGACGAACCTGTATAAAATGTGGCAAATAAGATAAGAAATATGGAAAACATACATATGAACATAATGAATATAATATATCTTGATTTTGACGGGGTAACACATCCTTTTGGATGCGGAGAATGGAAAGAATTCTGCAATCTTCCGCTTATCGAAAAAACTATAGAACCGTTTATAAAAGAAAAAAATCTTAAAATAGTGATATCGTCAAGATGGAGAACACATTATCCAATAAAGAGTCTTAAAAACATATTTTCCGACGATATTAAAAATATTATTATAGGCGTTACGCCCGTCATATCATTTTCAGCAGGGTTTGAATCTAAATATTTCAGGTCAAATGAAATAGAAGAATCGCTAAAGATTCTTAAACCGGGCAATTTTATTATTATAGACGATGCGCAGGAAGCTATAAAGCCGGAACTTTGGAAATATTGCATTATAACGGATCCCGAGAAAGGATTTACAAGTAAATCAAGAAATATGCTTATCGACAAACTTAGAAAATTATGAAAATTAAAAAATGCACAATGGAGCATTAATAAGATGAATGCGTATTAAACTACTCCCCAAAGCCAAGACTAAAATGGGCTAATCTGCACTTATGCAAAAAGCTTAATGAACAATAAAATAAAAGAAATAGAGCTGAAGATAAACGGCCTTAGGGAATTAAAAGTGAAGCTTGAAGAACGTTTAAAACAAAGAACAGGGACTTCAGGTTCTTCAATTTGTCCTATAATTGATAAAAAAACAAACTTGAAATAAAAAATATAAGACAATCGGTTATAATCGGGCGGTTTGGAACCTGACTGAAATGCCTTAAATACCGCGGTTTTAAATGGGGTGGATGACAGGTTTTGAACCTGCGACCACCGGAGTCACAATCCAAAGCCCTTACTTTATAACTATTTAATTTTATTAAATAATTTTGTCTTTATTAAACTTGCCCATGTGAAAATTCCGCCATTAGCCATTAGGGGCTTTCCTGTTTTAATTTCTCCGTCAATTCCTTATGAATCAAAATAGCCGCTATCTGGCCGGGGCTTACTTTGATGTTTTCCTTTTCCCTATAATCACGCGCGATATTTTTTAATGCGTCCCAATCTTCTTTGTAGAAAGGTATCTTCTTCCTCTCGCCGTTTTTAATGACGGACGGTCTTCCTCCCGTGGATTCCAAACCCGCCATGACATGCCGGCGGGCGGCTAACAGCGCTGCGGGGGA
>JAJYQZ010000029.1:2193-5344 GCA_021794335.1 bacterium | reverse complement strand
TGACCAATAATCCAAAAAAAATAATCGGACTTGAAGGGTACGGACTTAGCGTGGTCGAAAGAGTTCCCGTAGAGATATGCCCAAATGAAACCAATAGGCACTATTTAAAAACAAAGAAAGAAAAATTAGGACATATATTAAAAATAAAGTAGTAATAAAATTAAATAAAATTAAATCGTAGGGGTATGAGATGGGCAATTTTAATTTAATCGAAGGAGAGCTTAAAGCTGCCGGTTTTAAATTTGGCATTGTTATGTCGAGGTTTAACGAATTTGTTAACAGTAAACTTTTGGACGGCGCATTAGATTACTTAAAAAGAGCCGGCGCTAACGAAGGAGATATTACCGTCGTTAAAGTTCCGGGAGCGTTTGAGCTTCCTATGGCGGTCAAAAAGTTAATCGATGCTAAAAAATTTGATGCGGTAATCTGCCTTGGCACACTTATAAGGGGCGAGACTAACCATTTTGATCTTTTATCCTCGCAGGTTACCAAAATGCTATCCGAGCTTTCCGTCAGCTCGAGTATTCCCGTTAGTTACGGAATTATAACGGCAGAATCTATCGAGCAGGCGATATCGCGTGCCGGAACAAAAATGGGGAACAAGGGTTTTGATGCCGCAATGTCCGCCGTCGAAATGGCAAGTCTTTATTCTAAGATTAAAAGGGCGTAAATCCAACATATATTTTTATCCTTAATCCTGCAATAGAAATTTATTTTCTGGATTCCTGCTTTTGCAGGAATGACAATGCAGAGATTCAGGTTTTAACCCAAAGGGTGTCATTCCCGCTGAAGCGGGAATCCAGTATTTACATATAAAAGAAACATCTAAATATTTTCTATTGCAGGATTAAGGTTTATAACGCAGCTTTAATTAATATTTTATGACAAAAAGAAGAAAGGCAAGGGAACTGGCATTGCAGTTTTTATATGAAACGGATGGGGATGTAAACGGGTTAGATTATAAAATAAGAAGTTTTTATAATGATTTTGCTTCGGAAAGCCTTATTAGAGACGGGTTTAAGAAGGACACATCCCAGATTTACGATTTTTTTTTCGATATTTCCCAAGGGACATTGCTTAATTTAGAAAAGATAGACAACATTATTAAAAAGGTATCAAAAAATTGGTCGATAGAAAGGATGTCGAGAATTGACAGAAACCTTTTAAGGCTGTCGCTTTATGAGATTTTATTTCATCCTGAAACACCTAAAAATGTTATTATCAACGAATCCGTGGAAATAGCTAAAAAATTCGGAAACGATGAATCCCCTTCCTTTGTCAACGGCATTTTAGATGCCGCCCTTAAGGCGGCTTAAGTAAATTGAAGTTTAATTTAAGAGGTAAAAAAATGGGGATTAAATCCGACTTAAATTATGCAGGCGTTCCCCTTGATATCAGAGGGCTTTGTTGAGGCCCGCCTGTTTGGGCGGTCGTCCAAAAACTTAAGGTTTTAAGACAGGATGATGTTTTAATGGTAATTTCGGATAAGAATTCTTTATTAAACGATATTCCTGCGTTATGTTCGCTTATTAATGTAAAATTGCTTAATGTAATTAACTTGAAAGACCTTTACATATTTTTTATTAAGAATAAAAAGTGGGAATAGGAGAAAATACTTTGGCAAGAAAGAAAAACAGGTTAAGCGGCGAAGCGAGGCCGATGGTAATAACGCCGAATTATATGAAATATGCGGAAGGTTCGTGTTTAATCGAGACAGGAGACACCAAGGTTATCTGTACCGCTTCGGTTGACTATAAAGTACCCCCATTTTTAAAAGATAAGGGAGAAGGATGGCTGAGCGCCGAATATTCTATGCTTCCGAGGTCGGCGCAAAACAGGATACCGAGGGATTCGGTCAAAGGAAGGATTAACGGAAGAGCGCAGGAAATACAAAGGTTAATCGGGAGGTCTCTCAGATCTGTGATTAATTTTTCGGATTTTCCAGACATAACCGTATTAATAGATTGCGATGTTATAAGCGCGGACGGCGGGACAAGAACGGCTTCGATAACCGGAGCTTATGTTGCCGCCTATCTGGCGTTCTTAAATCTTATCAAACAGGGCGATATCGAAAAAATGCCTTTTTATGACTCGGCGGCAGCTATCAGTATCGGAATAGTAAAGGGTGAAATTTTAGTTGATCTAGATTATTCGGAAGATTCCGTTGCCGAGCTGGATTTTAACTTTGTTTTAACAGGGTCGGGGAAGATAATCGAGGTTCAAGGGTGTGCGGAAAAAACGCCGATAGGTTTCGAAACCCTTGCCAAAATTTACAATATTGCAAAAGACGCGATATCTAAAATAGGCGAACTGCAAAGTAAGGCAATTAACGATATGGTTTAACAACATTACTTAATAAAAGTTATATATTTCAGGTACTTACCGAACATGCTGATTTTGAGGACGTTTCATGTTTTGAGAGCCTTAAATTAAAACATTTTTCATTATGTTTCCAAATTTCTTTAAAATCTCTATCTCTTAATGTTCTTATCATATCAAGATAAATTGACACATAACAATTATAAATTTTGGTTTCTTTTACGTTTTCTATATTCTTTTCGGCTATTTTTATATATTTATCGTCAATTTCTATTCCGATATAGTTTCGTCCCAACCTCTTAGCCGCTACTGCCGTGGTTCCGGTGCCCATAAACGGGTCAAGCACAATATCCCCGGCGTCCGTAGTCATCAAAATTAATCTTTCAAGAAGCGGCACGGGCAACTGGCATGGATGTTCGTCTCTTCTTTTTTTATGCCGAATCCTATGAATATCTGACCAAACGTCAGAAAGAAGCGGTCCAAAAGGATGTGCCTGGGATTTTTTTCCTCCGTAATCCTTAATAAATTCATGACATATCCTGCACTTTAGATGAGGGTATCTTATATCGTAAAACTTAAATTCTTTGTGATGATTAGACCTAGTATAATATAAAATTCCGTAGTGATTAGGAAGCAAAGTTTTCCCCATCGGCGCGCCGCCTGAATCCCAGGAAATCCAGTGCCTGAAATAAGCTGTTTTGTTTAAATATTGCGCATAATGACTTAGCCAACGGGGAATATTATGCACAAATATCGCCCCCGAAGACTTTGTGATTCTTACCATTTCGCTCATCCAATTATCACACCAGTTTAAATAATCCTGTTTTTCTTT
>JAJYQZ010000029.1:0-2093 GCA_021794335.1 bacterium | reverse complement strand
TTTCTGACATACCAGCCTATTCCATCTACAAAGCCGATAAATTTAGCCTTCGGATAATGAGATTTTATTAATGAGTCAATCGATATTTCGGTTTTTGATTTATCGCCCTGACCGGATGACGTAGTAGCTAAAAATGTGCTCTCGGCAATAATTATAGGATTTTGCTTATTAGGTATTATAAAATCCATTGTTCGCTTATTATTTGGAGCGTTATCGATTAACTCGTTAAGGTCGCCCGTTTCAAAAGTTATGTTTAAACGATTTAATATTTCCTCGATTAAAATTTCAGGGTTATTCTCTTTTATTCCGGAATAACTGCCTTTTTCTTTATATCGGATTAAAGTGTCAATCATTTCAGGCAATTCGAATTTAAGTTTAGAAATGCTTAATTTCTTTAATTCGAATAAAGGGACGGTTCTCGTCAAAAACGGAATGGTAGAGCCTTCAAAGAAAATATTTATAATTCCTTTTCTGAAATATTCGTTATTTCTAATCAATTTTGCAATTTTTTTATCCGACATCTCTTGAATACTATCTAATTCTTTGTCTTTAAACCATTTTTCTTTATTGACCAATTTATTTAACTCTAAATCATCGTTAACCCTGATAATCGTAGTCAACCGTTTCAACATTTCATTTGAGAATCCGGTAAGTGCAAGTAAAGCTCTTAGCCCATTTTCTTTTTCAATTAATAAATTTTCAAATATTTCTTTCCTTAATCCTTTAATTTCGATTTCATTCTTTAAGAATAAAAGTATTTCTTTTAAAGAATTAATGTATCCTTCGTATTTTTCCTCAAATACTGGATTAAAAAAGTAAAAGGTATTTTTATCGATAACAGTTTGAAATTTTAGTTCGGTCGAAGGTCTAATGATTGGCATATAATTAATTTATTATTTTTATTTTAAATTTTTAAAGAATAATATAGACTCATTTTTCATTGTATTCTGCAAGCCCTTAATGGGTTTTATAAATTGGGATTCAAATTTTAAGTTTTGACTTTCGGCCAATTCAATGACCTTTGTTTCCAGCCTTACCCCTTTTGTTTGAATATCGTTAGTGCCGATAATTATAACAATTGGCGAGTTTCTTTTTGAAACCCTGTGCATTTCTTTTAATGTAACGTTCATCCTGCTGAAATATATTTCCAGCCTATTTTCAATACCTCGCCCTTTTAAACCTATCATTTCATCCCTAAGCGAATTAATATCGTATCCAAGATACTCCAACTGCGGCTGGTCGTTTTTTAGATAGTCTATGGCAAAGGAATAAGGAGGAGATGTTATAATAGCGTCAATGGAGTTTTCTTCGATAGGCAAATTTAAGACGCTCCCATTTAATATTTTACAACTTCCTATTTTTAAATCAAGTTTTTGCCTTGCCTCTTGAAAATTTGTAATGGTCGAAATGTACCTGTCCAACACTCTTGGGAAAAGTTTGTCTATAGAAGAATTGCTTCGCCTTGCAAAACCCATAGAGTCTAAAAAAGCCAGCAAAATTATTTCGTAATATTTTCTTTTTTCGTCATTTTTTTTGTTTATGAAATAATCGGAAACCCTCGGCATATTTAATTTGGCTAATAATTTATTTTGGTTTTTCACGATAGTCTTAAGAAGATGCGCATCTAAATTTAACGCAAAGGTTTTAACTCTCCCGATTAGTTCGCAGAATGGATTAAAATCGACGGAAATCGAATCTATGCCCAATAAAGCCGCTTCGACAGATACCGTTGCGCTCCCGGCCATAGGGTCAAGGACGATGTTGCCAGGCTTTATTTCAAGAATATTCAGCAAAGACCGAATAAGTTGAGGATGAAATTTGCCGCGATAAGGGAAAAGGCCGTGTGTCGCATATCCGGTAGAGTATTTACCGTCCAGAAAGAACACTTTTGTCCTAAACGAACTGTTTTTATGCACATCTTCGAGGTTTTGAAGGTTGCAAGTTTTAAAATGTATAGTTTCTTCGCCGTCTATCGCTTTAAAATATGCACTTCTACTGATTAATTCTTCTTTGGATAGTGTTTCATATTCCCATAATGCCAAATCTAATTCAAAAATTTCATCGGTTCCGTCAATTAATTGATAATTTCCGGG
>JAJYQZ010000188.1 GCA_021794335.1 bacterium | reverse complement strand
CTTCCGGTTTTTCCTGTTTATTTTTACCCTCTGCCGGTTGAATTGCCCGGCCTTGCAATATGGTTTGCTGCGCTTCATCTATAAGCTCGGCGCCGAACCCGGCAAATTTAACCATTTTAATTATTTCGCTTTCGAGGGGGGCGTTTGTATCCGAATCTACATAAAGCGTTTCGTTTACGAAGTTAAGCCTTGCGTCCTTGACGCCTTCTATTCTTTTTACGGTGTCAACTATGGTTTCCGCGCAAGAAGCGCAATCCATTTTACTTATCTTGAATTTGTATTGTTTTTGTTGCGCGGGGGTGGTATTTCCTATATCGGCCAAAGTGGGAGAACGGTCTTTCGTTTCATGTCCCGGGTCGTCGTCTTCTTCAGTTTCATAACCCGCTTCTTCTATGGCTTTTTTAATATCCGAAGTTGAAATCGTTCCCTCGTCGAATGCCACATCCGCGCATTTATCTTTAAGGCTTACATTGACGGATTTCACCCCTTTAAGAGAAGATACGGCTTTTGTAACAGTTTTTACGCAATGTTCGCATGTCATTCCATAGACGGCTATTTTTTCATTTTTCATGATAGGGCTCCTGTTAATTATTAAGATATATCTCTATCTAATATATATTTATACCGGTTTATCATAGATTATTATGCATATTATAGCACTGCAGGGAACTTTTTTCAAACGGAGCAAGCGGATCCCAAAATTGCCGATAGAAAATTCTAAAACTGGATTCCCGCTGAAGCGGGTTGGGACTTTGCTATATTTTATCTTTTCACCCAACTATTGTCATTCCCGCGAAAGCGGGAATCCAGAGCTTTTAAGGTTTTGAAGTATATTCTACATTTTCTATCGGCAATTTTGGGGCGGATTTATTCTATTGAAAAAATAATCGTTAAGTTTTATAATATACTGCTTATATGCAAAATAAAAGCGTTTAACGAGGTTAACAAATGGCAAATATATCTACATATAAAACCGCCGTTTACCCGGGTTCATTCGACCCTGTTACTTACGGTCATTTAGATGTTTTAAAAAGAAGCCTCAGTATATTCGACAAGGTGGTTGTTGCCGTTGCCTGCAATAAAAAGAAGCCCTACCTTTTTAAGCAGTCTATGAGAATAGACCTTATAGACAGGATTTTAAAAGAAGACGAAGAAATAGACAATAACAGGGTTGAAGTAATAGCCTTAAAGGGACTTCTTGTTAAGTATGTAGAAAGCATTAACGCAAAGGTAATTATAAGGGGACTTAGGGCGGTTTCCGATTTTGAGTACGAGCTTCAGCTTGCGATAACTAACAGGACGCTTAATTCCGACATAGAGACGATATTCATGATGACCGCCGAAAAGTACTCATTTTTAAGTTCCACTATAGTTAAGGAGATTTCCCGTCTCGGAGGAGATGTTTCCAGCATGGTTCCGAAGGTAATAGCCTCCGAGCTTGCGAAAATTTATTCTAAAGGAGAAAATGATGAAACTCTCATGTAGAGCGTCTTCAATAAAGCCGTCCGCCACTCTTGCCATAACCGCAAAGGCTAAAAAACTTAAAGCCGAAGGTAAGAATATCATCGGCTTTGGTGCGGGCGAACCGGATTTCGATACGCCGGGTTATATCAAAAACGCCGTCAAAGACGCCCTTGACAAAGGTTATACCAAATATACCCCCGTTTCGGGAATCGAGGAGCTTAAATCGGCGATTGCGGATAAGTTTTTATCCGATTATAATGTTGGATACGAACAGAACGAGATAATCGTTTCTTGCGGAGGAAAGCATAGCCTTTACAATCTCTTTTCGGCTCTCTTAAACGAAGGCGACGAGATTATTATTCCCTCGCCCTATTGGGTGTCTTATACCGAAATTATAAAGCTTTCCGGCGGCGTTCCGGTTATAGTCGATACATCCCGAAACGGGTTTAAATTTAACCTGAGAATGCTTGAAAGTAATTTGACGAAAAAGACAAGGGGATTAATCATAAACAGCCCTTCTAATCCGACAGGGGTTTTAATGGACGAGAAAGATATTACCCAAATCGCAAACTTTGTTAAGAAGAAAGGTTTATACATAATAACCGACGATATTTATGAAAAAATAATCTTTGACGATAAAAAATTTTTTAATGCGCTAATGGTCGGCAAGGAGGTGAAAGAAAATACCGTTGCCGTCAATGCGGTTTCTAAGACATACTCTATGACCGGATTCAGAATAGGCTATACGGCGGGCCCCAAAGATTTAATATCGGCAATGAATAATATCCAGTCCCAAAGCACGTCCAACCCCACGACATTTGCCCAATACGGGGCTTTGGCGGCATTAAAGGGCGGTTATGATTTTACCGTTATGATGCGGAACGAATTTCAAAAAAGAAGGGATTATATGATGGATTTTTTTGACAAAAACATTAAAAGTATAATTCCGGTAAAACCGGACGGGGCATTTTATATATTTGCCGATATTTCAAAGGTTTTTGACGAAAGCGGGAATAAAATAAATTCCTCGACCGAATTTTGCGATTATCTTTTAGATAAATACCTTGTTGCCGCCGTTCCCGGCATCGAGTTTGGTAATGACAATTTTATAAGGCTGTCTTTTGCGACAAGCCTTGATGTCATAAAAGAAGGTTTAAATAGAATAAAAGAAGCGGTATCCTTTTGAGGTAAATAATTTTATGAAAAGGGCTCATAAATACATCCTTAACTTTCTTAATAATAACAGGGGCGATTTTAACTTATTTAAGTTTATCCTTAAGCTCCCCTTATTTTTAATATCGTATGCGGTTATTCTTTCTACAAAAACAAAAAGAACATTATATAACCGTTCTTTTATTTTTAAAGCGAAAGAACCGGGCATGTTTACGGTTAGCATAGGGAATATAAATTTGGGCGGAGCAGGGAAAACCCCGTTTTCCTATACTATTGCCGAATACTTGTACGGACGGGGCTTAAAGCCCTGCGTCATAAGCAGAGGCTATAAAGGCCGCTTAAAAAAAAAATCTATATTGCCGGATGGGAGTACGAGCTTGAGGATGTCCGGCAAAAGCTTCCCGACGAAGTAATTCTTTTAGTTGAAAGGTTTAAATCAAAAAATATTCGGATACCCGTTATAGTTTCTGGAAACCGATTATCGGCCGCAAAAGTTTGTTCGGGGGAGGATAGCGTATATTATAATCTTGCCGAAGATCTTAATGTATTTTCAAACTTAGATTCAACAAAACCCTCGGGCGAAAAGGTAGATTTAAGCGCAAATCCGTCCGATGATGCCGTGCATAATTTTTCCGATCATTGCTTATATAAAGATGTTTGCGATAAATATGAAGAATATAAAAAGATTGCCGTCTTAGATGACGGATTTACCGCTTTAAATATCAAAAAGGATTTAAATATAGTTCTGATAGACAGGACTAAGGATATTTTTAATCAGAATGTTATTCCCGCCGGGATTTTAAGGGAGGACTTAACTGTTCTTAAATATGCCGATATTATAATTATAACCAAAAATACTGCGCAAACCGGCGATATTGCGAAAATAACCGATAAAAATTTGGAAAAAGACATTAAAAGATTTAATAAATACTGCCCCGTATTCTATTCTTATTATAAGCCCGTTAATCTTTTAGGAGGGGACGCCGGGCAAAAATCGTTAAATTTTGACAGCCTCCATGACAAACGGGTGCGGATATTGGCCGTCTGTGCAATCGGAAACCCTGATTACTTTTACGATAATTTGAGTAGCCGCGGGATTAAAATAGACGGCAAGTTTGAGTTCGAGGACCACCATAGATATACGGGGCAGGATTTAACCGTATTAAAGAGCGCCGTAAATCTTAATAATCCCTGTATTATTATAACTACTTTAAAAGATTATGTTAAATTAAAAAAGTTTGGTGAACGGAAAGAATATAAGGATATTATAGAAAAGGTTTATTATTTGGATTTTGAGCTGGTTATAGATAAATTATTTTTTGAGTTTATTTATGATAATTATAAAAAATATATAGAAAGGATCAATCCAGAATTGCTTCCCTATATAATTAAAAATTAAACAAAAGATGAAGAAAAATAGGATACTGTTATATGTCGAATCTATTGCAGTTTATGGATTTTATCTTTTTATAAACATTATCCCTCTTGGTTTAGCGTTAAAATTGGGCAGGATTTTAGGGATAATATTTTATAAAATCGATAAAAGACATGCAAAAAATACGATTAATAACTTAACCATCGCTTTTCCGAATAAAAAAAAAGAGGAGCTAAACGATATTTGCATTAATTTTTACAAAAATATCGGCATGGTTTTCGTTGAGATTTTTAGATTAAACAGGTATAATAAAAAGAATATAGACAGCTTTGTTGACTCGGATTTCGACGCATTTAAGGGCATTTACAAAAAGCAGGGAATACTTCTCTTAACCGCTCATTTCGGCAATTGGGAACTTTTGGCAAAAACTTTCGGCCTGAAAGGTTATCCCGGCAATGTTTTGGCAAGGCCGTTAGATAATCCTTATATAGAAAAAATTCTTTATGGATTAAGGACAAATTTCGGAAATAAGGTAATATACAACAGGGAAAATGCCGTTAAAAGCATAATGTCGGCGTTGAATAAAAATGAAATAGTCGGATTTTTGCCTGACGAAAATGCTTCGAAACGGATAGGCGTATTTGTAGATTTTTTTGGCGTTAAAGCCTGCACTATGCCGGGTGTGGCGAATATTGCCGCAAAGACAAAAGCCCCGGTCATTCCGGCTTTTATTGTCAGGGTTAAAGACGGCAATTTTAAAAAACATAAACTGATAATCGGAGAACCCCTTGAAATAACCTATACCGGAGACAGAAAGACCGATATGATGAACATCTTGAAAATGTTCAATGAAACGACGGAAAACATAATTAAAAATTATCCCGAGCAGTGGTTTTGGATTCACAACAGGTGGAAAACAAGGCCGGATCCGGAGAAATAAATATATGGAAAAATGCGTATTTTTAGACAGGGACGGCGTCCTGATTAAAGATGTCGGCTATTTAAAAAATCCGGACGATATAATTTTAATGCCGCAAACAATTGAGGCATTAAAGAATTTAAAGAAAATCGGGTTTTTGCTCATAATAGTTACAAATCAGGCGGGTGTTGCAAAAGGTTTTTTCACCGTAGATGATTTGGAAAGAGTTAATAAAAGATTGATAAAGGTTTATGAAACTAACGATATTGCGATAGACGATTTATATTTTTGCCCCCACCACGAAAATGGAATTGTAGAGCCTTATAATATCAAATGCTCTTGCAGAAAGCCCGATTTGGGAATGGTGGTTAAGGGCGTAGAAAAGTTCGGCATCGATATTAATAAATCATTTATGATTGGAGATAAGGACAGCGAT
>JAJYQZ010000050.1 GCA_021794335.1 bacterium | reverse complement strand
TTCCGCATCCTTTCTTCCCTGTCCTTGACGGTTTCGGCCATTTCGGTAAAGCCCTTGCCGATACTTTCAAATTCATCATTTGTTTTTATTACAAGTTTTGTATCAAGGTCTCCTTCGGTAAAATTTTCTATAGCCTTCGTTATGGCAAATATCGGATTCAAAGTATCTTTCGAAGCAAAATAAGATATAATGAAGGACATAATTAAACCTATGATAATAATTACCACGGCATAAAAAGCGGTTTTTCTGAAAATAGACAGGTATTCTCGGTTTGAAATAAAAACAGCGATAGAACCTATAACCTTATCGTCTATATTTTTTATAGGATGAAAGGCGGCAAAAATATCCTCGCCGCCATAGTTCATCTCTCCGATAAAATTTTTCCCGTCAAGAATTTTTCTATGTATATAATCGGGAAGTTTTGAACCTATTCCAAAAACATTTCCGGGAATTTTTAATGTTGCAAGACATACCTGCGTATTAGACGCGGAAGCAAAAACAGCCGTATTTATACGGTATTCATTATAAATCGTTTCCGGCAAGTAACCGTTGCCGTTTAAATTAACGAGTCCGAATATCGAGCCTATTACCTTGCCGTTATGTATAAACGGAACGACGGTAACCAAAAACATATTAGACTCGTCATTGGCAGTCTTAATACCCATTCTTGTCAATACAATCTTTCTAATCAGCGCGGTTTTAACAACGGGAAAACCCGTATGAAAAACATTAAAAATCATTCCGCCCAAAGACGGCTTAAATCCAAGGGCGCCGGAAGTTGAAGCCAAAAGACTGCCCCTGTTATCCGTAATTCCTATATAGCTTGCAAAACCGAAAGCATCCTTATAAGACTTAATCAGACTGTTTATAAAAGGAATATCTTTATGCGTAATCGCATTAATTAAATAAGGGTTGTATGAACTTATTAAGAAAGCATCCTTGAGACGATTTCCCTGCGAATAATAAATTCTTTGGGCGCCGTTTAATGTGATTTTAACTTTATTTAAGCTCGCTTTTTTTGTTTGTTCCTTAAAAATATATGTGTTGGCGACCGCAAGAAGCGTCAGGGGTAATAAAACGGCTAAAGAAAATGAAAGCACAAACTTCTTTTTGATGCTCATTTTGGGCCTAAAGCCCGTTGAATATTCGATATTAGACATAAAAACGCGTATTATTTTGTTATTTTTATGAAACCTAACTATCTTTTTATAATTTTATCAGAACTATTGCAATAAAAATGTTTAAGTTTAAATTTCGTCGGTTCATTGCCGAAAATTAAACTTATGGGGCGAAATGGGCGGGCAGGTATGCGAAAGCAGGGTCTTAATCCTTTATTAAACTAACGGCAAACTGTTTCGCGGTCCTGCCCGAACGCGAACCTTTTATAATTGCAAAGTTAATTGCGTCCTTTCTTACCTGATCCATGTTAATGCTCGAGATTTTAATATCATATTTTTTTAAATACATTTCTACTATCTTAAGGTAAACTTCCCTATCAAAGCTGTAAAGCCCGTATGTCAAACCAAATCTGTCGCTTAAAGAAAGACCTTCTTCGACCTCTTCTTCCGGATGAATAAAATCGCCGTTTGATCTTTCCGGAGAAAATTTTTCCGTAGTAAGATGGCGTTTATTGGATGTTGCGTAAATAATTATATTTTCCGGAAGTTCATCCAATCCGCCGTCGAGAACGGATTTAAGCTTTTTGTAAAACAGCGAATCCGCATCAAAAGCAATATCGTCAAAAATCAATATAAACCTGTAAGATTTTGTTTTAATGATGGTGATTAATTCATAGATAAATTCGGCGGTGTCTTCCACAATCTCGATAAATTTGATCTTGCCTATGTATGGCTCTTCACCGAAAGATTTTGCAATAGCCCTGACAAGAGAAGACTTCCCTGTTCCCCTGTCTCCCCATAAAAGTACATTGTTGGCGGATTTCCCCGATGCAAATTTAATCGTATTTTGAAAAACATCCTTGATTATATTATCTATCCCGATGAAATCGGCCAAAGACAATGATTTAAACCCTGAAATACCTTTAGGGGAAAAATCGGGTATAGGTTTTAAAATACATTTATTATTTACCTTAAAAAATTTAAAAGACCCGTATATCTCAAAATCTTCGGGGGTGTATTTTATAATCTCAAACTCGTAATCCTGCTTGTTTAAATCGCGCGATTTATAATTGTTATATATTTCGGAAATTAAATTGTTTGTTTTTTGAATTTCCTTGATTAACAAAGAAAAAAAATCCCTGCCGTCAATTTCGCTTAAGGGGCTATAATCAAATTTATCCATTTTTCGCAGTAATCCATGCTTGCCTTTATTTAAAAGAGGCATTTAATTTTATAGAGCAATAAGAGGAACACATGGAGCAAACCTTGTCGTCTTTAAGGGGTAAAGAAGCCCTCATCTCTCTTGCTTTTTCCGGGTCTATCGAACTTTCGTACTGGGCTTCCCAATTCATTGCGCGCCTATTTTTACTCATATCGATGTCTTTTTCCATTGCGCCTTTCACGCCCTTTGCGATATCCCCGGCGTGCGCCGCAATCTTAGCCGCGATAACGCCTTCTTTAACATCCTCCGCCGTTGGAAGCCTCAGGTGCTCCGCAGGAGTGACATAACATAAGAAATCGGCGCCCGCTCCGGCGGCTATTGCCCCGCCTATCGCGCTTGTGATATGATCGTAGCCGGGAGCAATATCCGTAACAAGCGGCCCTAAAACATAAAACGGAGCGCCGTTGCAAAGGCTTTTTTCCAATTTTATGTTTGTCTCCACCTGATTTAACGGAACATGTCCGGGGCCTTCTATTATAACCTGCACGCCTTCTTCTAAAGCCTTTTTCTGAAGCTCTCCAAGAGTAATAAGTTCCGAAATCTGAGCCCTGTCTGTTGCGTCGGCAAGGCTTCCGGGTCTTAATCCGTCGCCTAAGCTTAAGACAACATCGTTTTTTTTTGCAATCTTTAAAAGCCTGCCGTATTCTTCGTAAAGCGGATTTTCCCTGTTATTCCTTATCATCCACGAAGCAATCAAGGATCCTCCCCTTGAAACTATTCCCATAATCCTTGTCTGCAGGTTCATCTTTCTCACTGCTTCCAATGTTAACCCGCAATGAACGGTAATAAAATCGACGCCTTCTTCGCACTGCCTTTCGATAACTTCAAAAAGGTACTCCGGGTCAAATTTATTTATATTAGAACCTGAATCTGCGCCGCCGGCTCCTATCGCGGGCTGGAATGCCTCATATAACGGAACGGTTCCCACCGGCACGCACGAGTTTTTAATTATCTCCCGCCTGAATTCCACAATATTTCCTCCCGTGGATAAATCCATAACGGCGTCCGCGCCGCTACGGATTGCCGTAAAGAGTTTTTCCAATTCCGTTTCGATATTATAATTGTCCCCCGACGAACCGATGTTTGCATTTACTTTTGTTTTTAAACCCTTACCTATCGCAAGCGGTTTTATATTTCTGGCGCGGTTTTTCGTTATAACGATATGTCCGTTCATTATGCCTATGCGAATCTCTTCGGCCGAAATGCCTTCCATTTTCGCGCAATATTTCATTTCATCCGTTATTATATTATTTTTGGCAGATTCGATTTGATTCATTTGATTCATATATTTTCCTCCGATTTTTATATTATATCATTCTTTGTATTTTTTATAAACCTTTTAAGAGCAGGGACGGTAAGGGGGCGGGATAAATATTGATATATTTTTGGATATTTAATTTAAATTATTGGATAAAAATTTAACGGCATCATAAATATTGTCTGCCTTGAGAATTCCCGATTGAACTGCAATATATTTAGCCCCGGCATCTCTAATTTTGCTTATATTATCCCTGTTAATGCCGCCCAGCGCAAAAACCGGTATTTTTGCCGAATTTAGCGCCTTCCTTAGCAAATCTGTCCCCTGTTCGAAGTCCTGATTTTTAGTTTTAAAAATCGGGCTGAATGTTACGGCGTCCGCACCGGCATCCTGAGCGGTTATTATCTCTTCAATGGAGTGGGAAGAATAAAATATCTTAAGATTTTTGATTTTTTCTTTAACGGCGCTAATCGGAATACTATTTTTGTTTAAATGAACGCCATACGCGTCAAGAGCTGATGCGACATCGACCCTGTCATTTACAAAAAGCTTCACATCCCTGTATTTATCTATTATTCTTTTAATCTTTTCTCCTAATGCGATAAATTCTCTAATGCCGACATCTTTTTGCCTTAGTTGAAAAGCTTTTACTCCGCTGTCAAAACATTTATTTAAAGCCTCTAAATAATCTTTTTCACTCGCAAAGAAATTTTTATCGCCGATTAAATAAATATTAAAATTAAAGTTCATAAAAACCCGCCTATACCTTATAAAACCTTATTAATTATATATTTTGGATTTTATATTGTCAATTAATGTATTTTTAAAGCTGGGCAGGATTAGTGAATTAAATTAAATGAAATTAACAATAATTAATATTATTCAATAATTATTATTAAATTTATCTTGCATTTTATTTTTTTTATGCTAAAATCAAAGTAATAGCGAGCAATCCTAACCTAAACTAAAACTTAAATAAATTTTATTACGGAGGTATCTTATGAAGTGGAAATGTTCCCTTTGCGGTTATATTCATGACGGCGACTCGGCGCCGGATGTTTGCCCAAGGTGCGGAGCGCCAAAAGAAAAATTCGAGCGGGTAGCGGCCGATGTTGAGCAAATTATCGACCGTTCCAGAAAAACAAATCAATTGCATATGAATTTAACCAATCTTCTTACAAAGGTGCTGGAAGTTGCGGAGTCCGGCATTGAAGACAATCTGGATCCCGGATGCCTTAATGTATTTCAAAAGGCAAAAAAAGCTGCATGGGAAGTCCGGCAAATGTCAAAAGCCGAGATAGTAGTCCATATTAACAAACAAAAATGGGGTTAATAACAAAATTTACAAAACTTATTTAACATTAGCAAATCTTATAGGCAGCGTAAATACTTTAGCTCCTTTGCCTTTAAAAAATTTTAGAGGTTTAGGGGCTAGAGTATTTATTAATTCCCTTTTTTAAATTCAATAAATAAATTAATGAAAAAAATGAAATTAACATATTGCTATTTTGATATATTTTTGTTAATATACTTAGGATAAAAATATGCAATACTTTAATAATTAATAAATTTATTAAGTTAAGGGAGGAACCAAATGGAGGACAACAAACATTTTGTCAGAGTAATGTGGGTTGTGGTTGTTATCAGCATTATCGTCATAGTCGGGCTGGGCATTTTTGCCGCAACGGGACTAAACTACTCTTTCCCTGATTTAACCAAAATACTTCCTTTAAAACTTTAAAATTTAATTAATTAAATTTTAAAGTTTAACCGGTCCTCCGAAT
>JAJYQZ010000026.1 GCA_021794335.1 bacterium | reverse complement strand
GAGATGTCAAATCATACGCCCTTACGCCGGAGGTCTCTTCCTGTTTTTCGGTTTCTATGGAACCGGAAGATATTCCTCTCAGCAGGGCGTTTACTTCTTCTTGAGATAAAATTTCAGGCATTTTTTACCCGTCGGATTAATAATTTTATTGAACTAAATAGTTATTAAAATAAACGCCGGTAACCGTTCCGTCTCCAAGAATCCTGTTAAGGCTTCTCGCTATTTGGTGCCTTAAGGAAACTATGCCTTCCGGCGTGTTAATTTCCGCTGTTGTTTTGGAGCTCAAAATCATAATTATGCTGTTTCTAATTTTTGGCGTAAGCTCCTTAAAAAGGCCGGCGTTTCCGCCCTGCTTCAGTTCTATCGACATAGAAACCTTGATATAAGAGGTTCGATTCTTATCGGCAAGGTTGGTTAAAAACGGCTTAAGTTTAATCATCGGTCCGGGTGCGGCTTCCGACTGGGCGGTCAGCTGTGCCGCATTTTTATTGCTATTGTTTTTGGCAAATAAAAAATGATAAGCCGCAAACCCCCCGCCCCCAAGAACGAGTACCGCCGGTATTAAGATAAAAAGAAGTTTTTTTATTCCGACCTTTTTCTTAGCGGATTCGATCTGCGAAACCGCCGAAATGTCATCCTCGTTTACATCTCCGACTTCTTTATTGCCGTTATTGTTATTTGGTTGTACTTTGTTTGATTTTTCTGCCATTTTTACGCCCTGCCTTACAAATTTTATTTAATGAAATTTATGAATTTTATATTCATGAACCATAATATAAATTCAATAATATAATATTTATTCGTAATAATGCAATGTCTATGCCATCTATTACTTTATGATAATTTTATAATAATATCGGTAAGATATATAAATATGGAAGGTCTTTTACACTGTCATTAATTTGACAATGAAAATTTATTTTTATTTTCCCGCTATGCTATTTGTAAAAAATACCGCATCGGCGGTAGGCATCCTCGAAATAATCGCGGAGGCGGTTCTGGGGGCCATATTGGAAAGAATATACACGGCAACATTTTTATCGATGTGCGGAATAATACTTGCGGCGCTTTTCGGACTCATAGAGGAATACAAAGTTACGAGATTTTTAATTTTTGCCTTTTGTCCGGCTTTGATGCGATGGATTTTGGATTCTATATTTTTTAACTCTTTCAGTTCCAATTTTATCTGTTTTTCAAGAGTTTTAATTTCATCTTTTTTAGCGTTTACCCCTGAGGCAAAAACATTAACAGGCAATATGGATAATGCGATAAAGATTATCAGGGGGGGTAAAATTTTCATCATAATAACAAAATTTATAACATTATTTTCAAGGTTTTAAGGTTTACCTTTGATTGTAACGATTTGAAGCAAAATCGTTTGCGATAGCTTCGTCATGTTTTAATTCCTCTATTTTACCTATCGCAAGATATTTTTCCCTGAGTTTATCTATTTTTTCACACTCCACTCTGGCGCTTATCGTTTGGGCCTTTTTATTCTCTAAATCCACCAGTATGGAATCTTTTATTTTTAATAAGTCGTCTAATTTTGCCAAAAGAGTCCTGTATTGGGTATCCAGTAAGTTATAATCATTAATGTTCGAAATATTTAATGCCTTATCCTGAAAGGTTTCCTTAAATGAATTAATAGAATTTTGGACGCTATTTATTCTTAAATTTATCTTAACCAATTCATCCTGAACCTTCGATAATTCGATATAATACCCATCGAGTATTAACTTTCTGTGATTCAATATATTTTGAAATTTGAATGCAGCCATATATAAAGTACCTAAATAAAATAGTCTATTATTGCGTCAGGATTATAATGCATCATATTAAAACCTGAAAAGGAACCGCCGGAGGCGGCTTTACCGCCGTTAACGGAACCGCTCGAATAATTTTTGGAAAGCTGATTTTTATTTATTTCCTCATTATTCCCGCCGTTTTGATTATTCTTGCCTGAATCCAGATTAATATTTAAATTAATCGAGGAAAAACCCTGCCCTTTTAGCGCATTTTGGAGATTTGACGACGATGATTGGAGCATATTCTTTGCGGCATCGTTTTGGGCAAGCATATTAATCGTAATAGCCTTGCCGCCGCCGGCATCTATAAGATTAGACTGAAGATTTTTCAACACGATGTCAATCCTGACATTTCCCAGCGAAGGCGGTTTTAGCGTTATCGTAGCCGATTGAATATTTCTTTTAACCATAAACATAACGGAATTTATGGCAATTTTACCTGACGATTCACTGTTTTCTGCATTATTAAGAGCATTTATATTTATCTGTCCGCTGCCGGAATTAGTCCCCGCATTGTTTCCGTTCAAATTGCCTGAATTTGAATTTGATAAACCGGCATTATTCAAAAAATCAATGCTTTTATTTATAGTCAAGTTATTATCGTTTTTAAGATTTGAACGGGCTAAATCCAATTTTGCTTCATAATTTTGAACGGTAAAATTAGTTATATTTGTGAGTCCGTGTTTTATATTTGACATTAAACCTGCATTAACCCTGTTTTTAATGTCCCCGTTTCCCGCCGCCGCATCGGAATTTATATTTTTTTTATCCTCCGCTATTCTATTTGAGCTATTTAACCCTTTATTATTCCGAAGACTATCAGCTGCCCTTTTACTATGTATATTATTCGTGTTATCGGTTATATTTACATCAGGATTGATTGAATTGTCCAAAGCCTGTTTTGATAAAGATAAATTTGATTTGCGGTTCCGGTTTGTTTGCGTACTTGCAATATTGGCAGTATCGGCATTACCGTCAATTTTTTTATTATCATTTTTATTAGCGCCCGCAGCCCCGCTTTCGCTTAAGGTATTATTTCCGCCGGAAAAATTATCCTTACTATCGGGATTTTGAGCCGATTTTTTATTGCCGGATAAAGTATTTATTATACCCCCATTCCCGTTAGAGGCTTCATTGCCTTTAATACCCCCGCCCGAATATTTGCCGTCGCCGTCAGACGATAAAATAACCGGGTTTTGTTTTTTATCCGTATTTAAAGGCGGCTCTGCATATAAAGCAAAGCCAAAATTATGATGTTTACTATTTTTATCGCCGTGTTTATTTTTCACGGGCTCGCCCTCCCCTGATAAATATCCTTTATCCGATGCCCTGTTTAACATATTTTTAAAGTTTCCGGCGGCAGTATGGACGTGGCGGGAATTTTGCCGCGAATAAACAGGCATGGTATTCCCGTCCACGGAAAAAGTATTATCCGGAGCGGCAGGTTTAGCCCCCTGTTTCGCCGGCGCAAAATTATTACTCATATTGATTTTTTCGCCGGAAAACTCCGGCGAAAAATTATTTAACATCATCATAATGTTTGTATGAACCCTGATATTTCCGGATATTTAACTTAACTTAAGTAAATAAATTATGGAATAGCCGTTTCAAGAGCCGTCAATACCGCATTTTCGGTCGTCAAAACCTTTGAATTGGCGACATAAGCGTTCTGAGCAATTATCATATTGGTAAATTCGGATGAAATATTGACATTGGACTGTTCCAATGCCGAATCAGTAATGTAGCCGAAATTTCCGGAGTTTGCCACGCCCACGGCAGGCTGTCCCGACTGAAAGCTCTGCGCGTAAAGGCTGTTTCCTTCCGAAACAAGCCCCGTGGGAGCGATAAAGTTTGCTAAAGCTACCTGATATAAGTATTTTGTCTGTCCGTTCGAAAAAAGCCCCGAAATCCTTCCGTTCTGGTCAACCGTAAAACTGGTAAGGGTTCCCGTAGAATAGCCGTTCTGGGTGAATGCCGTCGTAGCGGAAGTTGCGGCATACTGGGTCAAATTATTTAAGTTTAAAGCGACATTTAACGGTTCGGAGGCGCCGTCCGGAAGCGTCGCCGGAGCCGGATTTACATAAGCAGGGACATCGGTTAGCGTTTGAGATGTTCCAGATGTAATCTGGCCGTTCGAATTAAAAATAACATCAGGGGTTGTTGATGCCAGGGACTGTCTTTGAGCGGCGGTTCCGTTAATTGTGTAATAAACATTCCAATCGCCGGCAGATGAAGAAGTCGGAGCAAAGGTAACGGTCATCGGCAGCGAATTCCCCAGAGAATCGTAAACATTAATAGTCGTGGAATAATAGTCCGATGCAGGACCTGCTATAACGCCTCCGCCTGCCGTAAATGAGCCGCCGGAAGGGACAGGCATGGCATTTGACAGATTAACCGTGCTGTTAGAATTAACGCTTGCGACGGTATTAAAAAATTGGTAAGGATCAACCGTGCTGGAAGCCGCCGTCCCGTTTGTGTTTATCTGGATATCGGAACCTTGCAAAACGCCGCTTGTGCTGGTTAATCCTAAAGTATTTTGCGAAATCGCGGTATTTTGAAGAACGGAAGAGGTTAACGGAGAAGATAAAGTTACGGATGTAACGGCTGAACCCGACGGTAAAGTCGCAGGGGTATATGTTACGCCTCCGCTGACATAAGAAGTAACCGTGTATAGATTAGTGGTTCCGTCGCCGTTACCGATAAGCAAAGAGGTCGGCGCACTTCCTGTAGCGCCTTTATAAGTCATATCGACATTAACGGTTGATGAACCGGCGGAAGCGCTCGATGTAAGATACCCGCCCATAAATGTTCCGGTCGTCGTCGTAGGAGTAGTCTGCGGCGATATATTAGAATCAAGATTTGCAGTGAGGGTAGCCGTTGTCGTGGCAAGCGGCGGAATTGCCGATGTTGTAAGGCTTATAGGCTGGGGGGTACCGGATGTAGAAATCCCCTGGGCATTTAAAGGATATCCCTGAACGATGTTCTGTCCCGTAGAATCTACTATCTGCCCCTGCGCGTTTTCGCTAAATTGCCCGTTTCTTGTATAATAGGTCGAACCGTTAGGCGACTGCACTATAAAAAAGCCGCTTCCGTCAACCGCCATATTCAAAGGATTTGAAGTAGTCTCCAATGCTCCCTGCCCAAACTGCTGTTGAATAGAATAAACCGAGGTTCCAAGCCCTTCCTGAGAGCTTGAGACGCCGCTTAATGTCTGGCTCACAAGATTTTGAAAAATCGGATCGGAGCTTTTAAAACCGATTGTGTTAGAGTTTGCAATATTGTTTCCTATGACCCCAAGGTACGTTTGATTGGCGTTTAAGCCTGATACTGCGGTAAAAAGCGCATTTGCTCCCATTTTTCACTCCTCCGTATTGTCTTTTAGGGGACAGATTAAAATCTGTCCCATGCTTTCGATTTTAACCGTCATTCCTGCGTAGGCAGGAATCTAGTTTTTAAGTTTATTGCTAATACTTATATTTTTATATTAATCGGCATAATCAGTTGCTTTATTAAGTTATTATAGCGTCCGGATTACCGCTTGCATATATATTTAATTAACATTCGTAACGCTCGAAAGCGGAACGGTCGAACC